>DATMXY010000470.1:0-8043 GCA_035561275.1 Anaerovoracaceae bacterium
GGCCATAATTTTAATTGCGGGAAGTCTTGCCGGATGTGGAGGCAGCGGGCCTTCTGAGCCGGCGGAAACAGGATCCGGGGAATCGATCACAGTCGGTATTGCTTTGCCGACGAGCGGCAGTTTGGCGATGCTTGGGTCTCAGGCATTTAACGGAGCTGAAATTGCCAGACAGATGATTAATGAAAGAGGCGGAGTGAACGGGCAGGAAGTGGAATTTGCAAAAGCGGACGCCCCTGATACAACTGCGGCGAGCACAGAGGCAAACAGATTGATCGACCAGCATAAAGTAACTGCGATTATCGGTTCCCTGTCCAGCGGGAACGGCCTGGCAATCAGCTCGGTTACGGAAAGAAGCGGCGTAGTGCTGTGGGAAACCAGCGCAATATCGGACGACATTACGAACGCAGGCGGGAAATATATTTTCAGAACGTGTGAAAGCGGCAGCCTGAGGGGCTATTACGGCATGCAGTTCGTATCGGAAGTACTGGCGGACAAACTGGGGATTCCGGCTCAGGATTTAAAAATTGCGCTTATCAATGAAGATTCCAGCTATGGCCAATCCATTTCAGAGGGAGCGGAACAAGGCGCGGGGGAATTCAATTTAAATATCGTTGCCCATGAAACATATAACAAAGATATTACCGATCTTTCGGCAACCGTTGTGCGCATAAAAGAACAGCAGCCTGATATTATTTTCGCGGTGAGCTATGTAAATGACGCGGTACTGCTCTATGACACGCTCAAGCAATTGGACGCCATGCCAAAGGTCTTGATCGGCGGCGGCTCAGGCTTTACCGACCTGAACTTCAACGAGGTTTTTGGTGCGGAGGCAAACGGAGTATTCTGTATCGATATGCCGACCAACGTACCTCCCACTGCGTTTAAAAACGAAGAAACCAAAGAGATTCAGGCTGAATTCAGAAGCAGATTCCTTGAGGCGAACAAGGATTTGAAGTCGGTTCCTTTGACTGCCGAAGTATTGTTCGCAGGGACATGGGTCCTGCTTCATGACGTTCTGCCGAACGCAAAGTCCATGTCTCCGGATGATATAGCGGCCGCTGCAAGAGCGTTAAAGCTTGATGAGACGACAATGGGCTGGGGGGTTGAATTTGGCCCCAACGGACAAAACAAGATCGCTGTGCCCGCAATCTCGCAATGGCAGGACGGAGCGACCCGCACGGTATGGCCGGATAATTTAAAGGTATCCGATATCATGTATTTGCCGTTAAACGAGCAGTAATGACTACATAGAATTCCGATTGCGCCGGACCTGTTCGATTCGTCCGGCGCAATATGATACGATTGACCGGTTAATGCAATAAATTCAGAAAGGAGAAATTTCGTGGAAGCTATAATTCAGACCATTGTTTCAGGACTTCTGGCCGGCAGTACATACGCTCTCATCAGTGTGGGGATAGCTCTGATATTTGGAGTGATTGAATTAGTCAACTTCTCTCATGGCGAATATCTGATGGTTGCGATGTATGTATCCTTTTGGTGCTATAAATTATTCGATATCGACCCTTACGCATCGTTTCCCATCGTCCTGGTGTTTATGATCATATTAGGTTTCCTGACCTATAAGTTCATCATGCAGAGAGTTCTTCATGCGGCGCATGAAATACAAATCCTGGCTACCCTGTCCATTATGCTGATTTTTCAAAATTTAGTTCTGATTCTTTGGAAAGCCGACTTTAGAAACGTTCGGACCGATTACTCCACAAGCAGCGTCAATCTGAGCGGCATCTCCATCAGCTTCCCAAAACTCATCGCTTTTATCGTTGCATTGCTGTCGGCTGCGGCCCTGTACCTCTTCCTGCAGAAGACATACATAGGATCCTCAATCAGGGCGATTTCTCAAAACAACAGGGCGGCGCAAATGATGGGCATCAAGCTGAACAGAACATACTGTTTGGCGTTTACCATCGGTATTTCTCTGACTGCCGTGGCGGCGGTGGTCCTAATGCCTATTTATCCCGCATACCCCATGGTTGGACAGGGCTTTCTGCTGCCTGCGTTTATAACGATGGTGATTGGGGGGATGTCCAATATACCTGGCGTAGTGATTGCCGGATTGCTTGTCGGACTGATCGAAGCCTTGACCGCTTATCTGATCGGCCCTGAGTATCAGCAGATCGCATATTTTATCCTGTTTTTGATCGTTGTAATCTTTAAGCCTCAGGGAATTATGAGCAGAAAAAAGGAAGGTGTATGAAGATGGCAGCCAAAATAACCGCAAACATGCGTTGGATCATTGCTTTTGGTCTGGTTCTCATACCGCTGCTGTCTGCGAACCGGTATCTTCAGGATATCGCCATCATGACATTTTTGTGGTCCGGACTGACAAGCTCATGGAACCTGAACTGCGGGTACAGCAGGCGCTTGAGCATAGGGCACGGAGCATTCTTTGGAATCGGCGCGTATTCCTCCTCTTTACTTTTCGTATATCAGGGGATCAGCCCCTGGATCGGTATGATCGCAGGCGCGCTGATATCCGCCGCCGCCGCCTTTATTCTGGGAAGAGCGACATTAAGGCTGAAGGGGACGTTTTTTGTATTGTCGACAATTGCATTTGCCGAAATTATAAGGATCCTGGCCGTTTCGTTAAAAGACCTGACCGGAGGCTCCATGGGAATTTTGATCCCGTATGAACCGGGATTGATCAATATGGCCTGGAACAGTAAAATACCCTTTGCAATCATAACATGGCTCTATATGTTATTGATGCTGTACATCTGTGTCCGTATGGAACGATCAAGGTTCGGATATTACCTGATTGCGATAGGCGAGGACAGAGAATCCGCCGAAACGCTCAGGGTCGACTCAACAAAGATCATGGTGACCTCTTTTATTACAAGCGCATTTTTTACGTCTATCGGAGGCAGCATCTTTGCTCAGTATATCATGTATATCGAACCGCACTCCGTGATGGGCATGGTTCAATCTTCGCTGCAATTTATACTGATCGGGATCATCGGCGGCCTGGGTAAAGCTTTCGGCCCCTTTGTCGGAGCGATCATACTGATTCCTTTGAGCACGCTTTTGAGAGGTTATTTTACAGAGATCAACGGCTTGCACGGCTTAATGTACGGGGTGATCATGCTGGCCGTGGTCTTGTGGAAACCTGACGGAATGATTGTGCAGATCAACCTGTTATATCAAACGATACTGAAAAAACTTGGCTTGGGGGGCGACGAAAAATGATTTTGGAAATCAGCAATCTCACCAAGAAATTCGGAGGGCTGACCGCGTTGTCAAATGTAAGCCTCCGGCTCGAAGAAGGTAAAATTTTAGGTCTGATTGGGCCCAACGGGGCAGGAAAAACGACACTTTTTAATTGCATATCCGGCCTTTTGACGATTTCAGGCGGTGAAATCAAAATAAACGGAGTCCCCGCAAACGGGCTGAAACCGCATGAAATCGCGAAACTCGGCACGGCAAGGACCTTTCAGATCGTAAAACCCTTCGGAAACATGACCACCCTGGAAAATGTAATGGTCGGCGCGTTCGCAAATACGAAAAACTATGACAAGGCGCGAAAAATTGCCATGGAAGCCATGGAGACCGTGTTCCTGCAAAATAAGGGCAGACAGCTTGCCAAAACGTTGAATTTAGGGGAAAGAAAGCGGCTCGAAATCGCAAAAGCGATGGCCACCAAGCCGAAGCTGCTGCTCCTGGACGAAGTAATGGCCGGCTTAACGCCCAACGAGATTCAGGAAATATTAAAGGTGATCAAGGAAATCAACCGGTCCGGCGTAAGCATTTTAATCATAGAACATATCATGGAGGCCATCATGAATATTTCCGACGACATCGTCGTGATCAATTTCGGGCAGAAGATTGCCGAAGGAACGCCGGAAGAGATCAAATATGACCAAAAGGTCATCGAGGCTTATCTGGGGATCGAGGAGGTGAACGAAGGTGCTTAGTATTCAGGGATTGACTGCGGGATACGGAGATATCGAAGTGCTGCACGGAATCGACCTAAATGTAAACGAAGGGGAGATCGTGGCCGTAATCGGCGCGAATTCCAGCGGGAAAACAACAATGCTTTCCTGCGTTTCAGGCTTACTGAAAGCGTCCGAAGGGAAGATCCTTTTTCACGGCGAGGAAATACAAAATTACAGTCCGGATAGGATCGTCGATCTCGGTATGATTCAGGTGCCCGAAGGCAGGCTGCTTTTCCCGAAGCTGAGCGTCAGGGAAAATCTGGAGCTGGGCGCCTTTAATAAGCGGAGCAGGGCTTCAAGAAATCAAATCATTGAAATGGTTTTTGAATTTCTTCCAAGGCTCAAAGAGAGACAACATCAGATCGCGGGATCATTGAGCGGCGGAGAAGCGCAGATGTGCGCGATCGGCAGGGGGCTGATGTCAAAACCGAAGCTTTTGATGCTGGACGAACCTTCCCTGGGACTGGCGCCCATCGCAGTGCTGGAGATTATGAAGCTGATCAAAAAGATCCGGGAGGAAGAAGACGTTACGGTTCTTCTGGTGGAACAAAACGTAAAGCAGTCGCTTAAATTGGCGGACCGCGCTTTTGTTCTGGAAAACGGCCGGGTTATCACAGAGGGAAATTCACAGGATTTAATTAACAGTGAAGAAATAAGAAAAGCTTATTTAGGGATATAGCAAGAAGGAGTAGGTAGAAGTATGTTTTTTAATGTTGACTATGAGCAGAGGACAGATTGGAACAGGTTAAGGGAATACCGGATCGGCCGGATCGTTGAACAGCTGAGAAAAAGAGGGATGAGAGCGGTGATGCTCTCCAAGATAGACACCATCCGATACGCCACAAGCTTCAGAGGAGTTTACAGCTGGCAGTTTCACGGAAACAGGCATATCGCAATCGTTACGGATGAAGGCCATGTCTGCCTCATGTGCGGCAGCGGAGATTATGCGAGGGTAAAAGAGTCCATGCCGTGGCTTACGGACGTAGTGCCCTTCCCCTTTATCATGAAGGAAGGCTACGAGCTTGTCCATAACAAATTGAAAGAATTGAATATCGAAAAGGGCAAGGTCGGCATCGATATGATGGTGTACGGTATGGTGGAGCTTTTACGCGAAGGCATGCCGGACATTCAGTTTGTCGACGGATATCCTGTAATAGAGGATGCGCAGCTCATTAAATGCAAGGAAGAAATCGATTGTCTTAAGATGAATGCGCAGGCGGTGGATATCGGCATGACAACCATGCTTGACGCTTTGGGAGAGGGAGTTACCGAGCTGGAGGTTTCCGCGGCAGCCGTTCACCAGCTCATGCGGCTTGGGGTCGAGGATGTGGCCTATTTCCCGTTGGTGGAATCGGGAATGCACAGCTGGAATACATATAAATTCCCGACGGAAAAAAGGATACAGCGCGGAGATATGATCTGGATGGATTGCGGGGTGCCCATTCTTAACGGGTATACCGGCGATATCGCAAGAACGGCGGTGGTGGGGCCGGCGACAAGCGAGCAAAAGCGAATCTACAGCGGTATCTACGATATGCTGCATTATGCGATTGAAGAGCTGAAGCCGGGAAATTCCACTGCAAAGCCGCTGGAGGCAGCGGAAAAAGCCGCCGCAAAGCATGGACTGTCTGAATATATTTATTTTGGCATCCTTGGACATGGGATAGGAACCGATCTGCACATCGCTCCGACCATCGGGGATAAGGTGCTGAAGAACATCGACAGGGAAATCGATACCTTTGCGCCGAACATGGTACTGGCCCTCGAGCCGGGGATCTTTTACAGGGGCGTCGGCGGAGGAGCGCTGGAAAATATGGTGCTCATCACGGAAGACGGCCCGGAGGTACTGACAAAAACGAGATTTGAAGATCACCTGCTGGTAAACACAGGCAGCTGATATGATTTGGTGAATGATACCCTGAATTAAACTTTGATGGAGTAAGGAGGATAAAAATGTACTATAACGTAGACTACGAACAGAGAACCGATTGGGCAAAGCTGAGAGAATACAGGATATCCCGCGTCGTTGAACAACTGAAGCAGAAGGGGATGAGGGCTGTCGTGCTGTCAAAGCTGGATACCATCCGGTATGTCACGAGCTTCAGGGGAGTATATACGTGGATGTTCCATGGCAACCGGCATATTGCAATTGTCACCGATGAAGGCCATATTTCATTTCTCGTTGCCAGCGGAGACCTGCAGAGAGTAAAAAATACGATGCCCTGGCTGACGGATGTGGAGCCCTTTCCGTTTCTGATGACGGAAGGCTGGCCGCTGCTGGAAAAAAAGTTTAAAGAACTTGGGATCGAAAAGGGCAGGGTAGGGATCGACATGATGACCTACGGAATGATCAGGCTGATGCAGAAGGGGTTTCCGGATATCGATTTTGTAGACGGAAGCTCTGTGGTGGAAGACGCCCAGCTGATCAAATGCAGGGAAGAAATCGACTGCCTCAGAGTCACCGCGCAGGCGGTGGATATGGGAATGACGACGATGCTCGATCATATTGACGAAGGCGTCAGCGAACTGGAGCTTTCGGCTATGGCGACAAGCTGCATCATGAACCTGGGCGCCGACGATGTGCCCTATTACCCTCTGGTGGTGTCGGGAGAAAACAGCTGGCTGGGTTACAGATTTCCTACGGAAAGACGATTGAAAAGGGGCGACGCGGTCTGGATGGACTGTGGGGCCTGTGTGATAAACGGCTATAACGGCGATATCGCAAGAACGGTGATCGTCGGCCCGGCAACCCGGGAGCAGAAGGTTTTCTACAGAGGGATCTATGATATGCTGCACTATGCCATAGAAGAACTGAGACCCGGAAATTCCACTTCAAAGCCTCTTGAAGCGGCGGAAGCCGCTGCGGCAAAACATGGGCTTGCGGATAAAACCTATTTCGGGATCCTGGGGCACGGGATCGGGACGGACTTACATATTGCGCCTACCATCGGAGACAAGGCGGTAGGCGGCAAGCTCGAACGGGAGAACGACATCCTGCAGGAAAACCAGGTCGTCGCTCTGGAACCCGGCATATTCCTGAAAGGCGTCGGCGGCGGCTGCATGGAAAACATGGTTCTCATTACGAAGGACGGACCGGAAGTTCTGACAAAGACCAGATTTGAAGACCGCCTCCTGGTTGATTGAGAGAGGGGTGCCATGGATGGAACTGGGTTTAAAAGATAAAGTGGCGCTGGTTACCGGTGGAGCAAAGGGAATCGGTCTGGAAATCGCCAGGGCTTTTTTAGAGGAAGGCTGTAAAGTCGTCATATCCGATATTGACGCCGGTTCACTGGAAACCGCGAGAAAGAGTCTCGATGAAATCGGAGAATGCCTGGCGCTGGAATGCGACGTAACAAAGGCTGATGACGTGGAAATGATGATGAGGTCCACGGAAGAACGTTTCGGTACACTGGATATCCTGATCAATAATGCCGGAGTTCTGAAACCCTGCCTGGTCGAAGATCTGGATGAAAAAATATGGGACTTCAGCATGGGAGTGAATCTGAAGAGCACGTTTCTATGCTCAAAATACGGGTACTTACTGATGAAAAAGCACGGCGGGGGCGTTATCATCAACGCGGCTTCCTTTGCCGCGGTGATATCGTCCATAGGCCATGGCGCGTACGGCGCGGCGAAAGCGGCAGTCGTCAATCTGACAAGAACCTGCGCGGCGGAATTCGCTCCGTCCAATGTGCGCGTCAACGCTTATGTGCCGGGAGTGGTCGCGACACATTTGACCGCGGAGATGCGCAGGGACGCTTTAAAAGCGGAGAAAATGCTCAATGATATTCCGCTCAGAAAGTTTGCGGATCCGGGGGACATTGCCTCGGTAATCGTATTTCTGGCTTCCGATAAAGCGTCCTATATGACCGGCTCCATTGTTGAAATACACGGCGGAAAGCTGTGCGTTCAGAATCCGGGAGCCATTTATAACCACTAGCACCGGTTGATCAGGTACAACACGCCTGGAGCAGCGAAATTTGTCAACAGATGCTAAACTCTGCCGAATTGTCCGGCAGAACTTAAATCAGCCAATCAGGGCCGGGAGATGCCTTTTTCCTTTCATCTTTCAATTCTCCCCCATCTTCTGGCC
>DATMXY010000471.1:0-3508 GCA_035561275.1 Anaerovoracaceae bacterium
ACATATTATAGTAGTTGATATTACAAATATCATACTTAAAAAAGGAAACGGAGGAATCAATATTGTATATTCAAGGGGAAGAAAGTATGAATTATCAAAGCGTCTATCCCGACGTCTATTACAAGGTCCAGCCTTTTGTAATGATGGCATGCGATGAGATGGACGCTTACAACATGGGAATGCCTACATATGATATGGTAAGGCAGGTTTCTGATCAGATCCATGACGACGTCATGCGGGTGCATCCTGATCTGATGGAGGAGGAGGACGACTATCAGGAAATGTCTTACGAAGCGGCTGCCGCTTACGATATGGCGGACAGCTTCGTGGAATCGCAGCGGTTCCGGAGACGGCGGGGCTTTTTCCGCGATCTCATTGACATCCTGCTCTTAAATGAGTTCTTCCGCAGAAGAAGATTTTAAAGTCTCATATCCCGATTGGCTGTTGGACGATCTGTATCGCTTCTCTCAGACTGTTCACGCCGACCACCTTGACGCCGCCGGACCCATCTGTCAGTCTGGCGGCATTTCTTCGCGGAATGATCGCTTTGGCGAACCCCATTCGCTCGGCTTCCTTCACAATCTTTTCCGCATTCCGGATCGGCCGCAGGTCCCCTGTAAGCCCGATTTCGCCTACGGCCAGCACCCTGCCGGATCCTTTCAGCCCCTTGCAGGCGGAATAGATAGCCAAAGCGACGGCCAGATCGATTGAAGTTCCTTCAGGCTTCAGCCCTCCCACCACATTGACGTAAACGTCCTGATTGATCAGGGACAGGCCTGCTTTTCGTTCCAAAACAGCCAATATCATATTCAGCCGGGAAAGTTCGACGCCGATGGCGGTCCGCCTGGCAAACCCGATATTGGTTGGCGCGGTCAGGGCCTGCACCTCCAAAAGCAGCGGCCGCGTCCCTTCATAGACCGCCGTCGCTATGGAGCCTTCGGCTCCGTCCTCCATGCCTTCCAGGAAAGTCCCGGACAGGTTCCGGATCTCCGCGAGCCCTTCTTCCGTCATTTCGAAGGCGCCAATTTCGCTGGTGGTCCCGAACCGGTTCTTGTATGCCCGCAATATCCTCAGCTCCTGATCTCTTTCCCCGGTGAAATTCAATACGCAATCCACCAGATGTTCGATGATCTTCGGTCCGGCCAGATCGCCGCTTTTCGTCACATGAGCGACGATAAAAACAGGAATATCCTTTCCCTTTCCGATCTTCATCAGCTCATTGCCACAGGCCCTGACCTGGGATACGCTGCCAGGCGCCGACTCCAGATCGTCCGAATATATGGTCTGGATGGAATCGATGATCAGAAACGCCGGTTCCAACTCCTCCTGAACCCGGACGATGTTTTCCATATTTGTTTCGGCGAGCAGGAACAGGTTGTCCAGCCTACCCTTGCAGACCCGGTCCGCCCGCATTTTGATCTGCTCCACGGATTCTTCGCCGGTAACGTACAGGACCTTCCCGCAAGTTTCCGCTATTTTTGCCGCGGCCTGTATGATAATAGTGGACTTTCCGATGCCCGGCTCCCCGGAAATCAGGGTCAATGAGCCCTTCACCAGGCCTCCGCCCAGCACCCGGTTCAGTTCCCCGATGCCTGTGTCGATGCGGGTTTCATTTCCCGATTTGATCTCGGAAAGCCTGCTGGCTTTTACCCGTTCTCCTGAGACGCTTCGGCTTCTTTTGTCGTCCTCTTTGCTCTCAACGACCTTTTCCTCCACCATGGTGTTCCATTGCCCGCAGATGCACTGCCCCGTCCATTTGGGGCTTTCATAGCCGCATTCCTGGCATACGAAAACCGTTTTTGCTTTTTTATTCATAATGGGTCCACATACTCCTTACTACAACCGTTTTTGTATCTTCGTGAACGGAATATACCATGCGGTGCCGTATATTGATACGCCTGCTGTAAGTTCTTATTAAGCTGCCGATCAGCTTTTCATAGGCCGGCGGGCTTTGATACGGGTTTTCCGCAAGAATATCGATGAGATCTTTTGCCTTTTGGGATAATTCTGCCTGCATCAATTTCACCCTGTCCTTACTCGCTCTTTTACTCAGCCTCACAACATAGTTTGACATCACCATTCGACCTCATCCGCATATTCCATCGTTTCAATCGGTTCCTCAAAGCTTTTTATGATATCTTCAGCCAAACCGGGTACAGACATGATATACAAGGTTTCTTCAATAGAGGCCCAGTCCTCAGCCGAAATCAGAACGGCATCGCCCCTTTTCCCCTGAATCTGAATCGGTGTGTGATCCTCGTTTACCTGATCAACCAATTTATATAAATTTGCTCTTGCGCCGGTAACGTTATAAGTTTCCATTAAAAAACCTCCTCTTAGACTTTCCCTTAAAATATTATAACGTACGCTTTTCCGTATGTCAATAAGAGGTGTGTAAACCCGTTCCGGACATTGTGTGCAAACCCGCTTTCGGGCGCACAAAACAGGAGCCGCCTTGAAAATCTGTCGGCGGCTCCCGGGAAAACCCTGATTTTGATCAAAACCTTTAAACTCTGTTTTAACTAATACTCGACTTTGAACATGTATCTTCTCGTACTGAGGGGATGGTTCCTCGCCGCCTCAAGCCGCTCCGAATAGATGGACATCACCGCCGAAAGCACAATGGGCGTCAGATATCCTCTGAATTTTTCAGGAACTTCAGGCAGTTCATAGTCCTTCGCATCCACATGGATGATCTTTTTTGTATACTGCGATACGAATTCCAGGACCCGGTCTCCCAGCGGCCTTGTACGATCCTCTCCCTGCATCACGATAATGGGCGAGTCCTCCGTCAGCATTTCAAAAGCCCCGTGGAAAAACTCTCCGGAATGAACGGGTTGGGCATAGATCCACTGCATTTCTTCCAGAATGCAGTTGGCGTAAGAATATGCCTCGCCCCACCCCGCGCCGGAACCTGTGACAAAGAAGAACGTTTCATCTTTGTAGGCTTGCGCGAAGCTCTCCGCCCTCTCCCGAGCCGCTTCCTTTACCTGATCCAGCAATTGCGGAAGCAGTTCCATGGTCTTCATCCACTCGTCATAATCCTGGTAGGAATCGGTCTTTTTAATGATATTGAATAAAATCTGATACAGCATGATCAGCTTGGAATCCGTAACGCCGGCTTTGGCGTCATTCTCAAAGGCATAGTCCGCCAGGCGCCCCAAAGGAGAATCCAGCTTCCCCACAAAGGCGATGATGGAGGCGCCCTTCTCTCTGGCCCATTCGGCAGCGGCCACCGTCTCCTTTGTCGTGCCGGTATAGGACGAGGTGATCATCAGCGATCCCGAGCTGAATTTGCATGGCTTCACGGCCAGAAACTCGCTTGAATTATATTCGTATGCAGGAATTTGAGACTCGATATCAATGATATATCTGAGCGGCGACATCACTGCCAGGGAGCCTCCGCAGCCCACAAGAAAGATATTTTCGATCTTCTTTTCCAATATTTCTGCCACTGCCTTCTCGATATGCGGCCTTTGACGGACGCCGGTTTCAATCGATTCCATAT
>DATMXY010000472.1:0-12884 GCA_035561275.1 Anaerovoracaceae bacterium
GTTCAAAATTCATGCCAACTTGGAATATCGGAAAAATTCTGCTGAAATCTTCCGAATTTATTGCAGATTTCAACGTTTTAATATGCTTTGGCCCGCGCATCACATCATACAATTGTCAGAAAACTTTTCTCATTTCTTAAAAACAAACAGTGCTTCAGTCTCGCATTTGAGACTGAAGCGCCGGTTTCAACGAAACAGCTTTCTCAGCGCCGAGCCAGGGATATTTCCCCGGCTGGCGCTCACGCTATATAAAATTCGCCATCATATCGTTCATTTTTCTGTCCCAGAGCGCTTCATCGGAAACGGATCCGGTAATCTGCGCGAACCTCTCAATATAGTTAGACGGCAGGAATGCCAGATCTTCCGGCTGTTTCACCATTCCGGAGCGCCGCGCCAGCTGGTAAAGCTTTTGCTCGTATTCTGTCATGCTGAAATACCGATCGATCATGGACAGCATTTTCCCATGGTCCCTGTCAAGCCTGCCCTCAACCTCCTGAAGCAGGTTTATGATGTGGTCGCTGGCAAGGAAACCCGTGCAGTTTCCGGTATGTTCAATCAAAAGCCTGATCTCCGCCAGCTTTTCATTCTCGCTGCACAATTGAAAAATTCCGTCCAGATAATCCTGCCAAAGCTCCGTGCCTTCTTTCACCACCGCTGTTCTGATGCGCACGAAATCCGGATTAATTGCGCGGACGACCCGGGCGGTTTCCGGCGCGTTTTCCGCCGACAGCGCTTTGCCTCCGATTCCCGGCATGAAATAGACGGAAAGCTCGACGCCCGCTTCCTTTATGTTCTTTCCGGCGATGATCTCCTGCTCCGAGGTAACGCCTTTGTTGATCAGCGCAAGCACCCTGTCGGACCCTGACTCGAAGCCGGAATGGATCCTGTTCAGGCCCGCCGATTTCAGCTCCAGGTACTGTTCCACGCTGATTTTGGACAGGGTCTCGGCGCGTCCGTAGGTGGTGATCCTTTTTATGCCCGGCAGCTTCTCCTTCAGATAACGGAGCACCTCTGCGACTCTTTCGGTTTTCACCGCAAGAGAATTCCCGTCCTGCAGAAATACGTTTTCCCCGCCGTGAGCAAGCCAGCGATAGACGAGATAATAGCAGTTCTGCTCTTCCCTGGTCATTTGGTTCACCTTTTCCAGGGCTGCCCTTTTGTCCCAGGATCCGTCCTCCCGCTGAGAGTCCCTGGCGATCCGGGCATATTCCGCCATCACGTCGATGTCTTTTTTAATGCTTTCGACAGAAAACGCCCTGAATCCCTCATGTTTATACAGGCCGCAAAATTTGCAGCGGTTCCAGGTGCAGCCTTCCGTGATCTGCAGCAGCAGGCTGTTAGCTTCGCTTGGCGGCCGGATCGGGCCGATGCGGTATGTGGTTTGTTTTTCCTCAGTCATAAAAACTCCTATTAAACGGCGGCATCTATCCATAATGCCTGCATTTGAAATTTCTTTTTCCTATTATACATAATATCCCGCATATCCCGCAATATTTACTGACGCAGTAAATTGAAAATGATATAATTGTAAAAGCTAACACAAACCGGAGAAGCGGCCGGATCAATCTTATGGCGGGAAGGTGTCACAATGATCAACCGGATACAGAAAAAAGTGCTGATCCTGGCGTTGCGGGCCGGGGAGCTTATGATGAAGAGCGGAGCTGAGATCTACAGGGTGGAGGATACCGTTACAAGGATCTGCAAGGCCTGCAAAATCCCATACGTCGAAGTTTTCGCAACACCCACGGGCATTTTTTTATCCCTGGACGAGGGGTCGGAAGACAGCGATATGCATACCTTTATCAAACGGATCAGAGGCAACAGCATCGATCTGGAGAAGATCTCCAGAATCAACCATTTTTCAAGGCAGTTTACCAGCACCGGCCTTTCCGTAGACGATGGGCTTGCCATTTTAAAAGAGATTTCAAGCAGCAGGCCTTATCCCCTGCTTTTAAGAGCGCTTGGAGCGGCATTGGTGGCTTCATTCTCCGCTTTGATTTTCCGGGGAATGCCGCAGGATTTTCTCTGCGCGTTCATTGCCGGCACCTGCAGCTATTTGCTGTCGATGCTGCTGGATAAACTCGAAACCAATCTCTTTATCCGGGGGTTCTGCTGCTGCGCCGCGGCGACCTTCATCGCCCTCGGTCTGTTTTCCGCCGGTCTTGGCTACAATTTTAATTCCGTGATCATCGGATCCATTATGATCTTTCTGCCCGGCGTCGCCCTTACCAACGCGGTTCGCGATACGCTGGCAGGAGACATGGTTTCGGGAACCTCAAAGGGAATCGAAGCCATTGTCGTCGCTGTTTCCATAACCTCCGGGGTCGGCGTGGCCCTCCAGCTCTGGACCTTCCTGGGAGGTGCGTACTGATGGTGCAGGCGTTTTTATTCGCTTTCTGCTCTACCGCAGGATTCAGCGTCCTCTTCCATGTTCCGAAAAAACATATCCTCAGCGCAGGGTTCGCCGGAGCCATGGGATGGCTGACCTATACCTGGCTCATCGCTTCCGGGAGCGGAAGCGTTCTGTCCTGCTTTGCGGGTTCCTGTGTCGTAGCGATGATCAGTGAGCTGTTCGCGCGAAGCTTTAAGGACGCGGCCACCGTCTTTATTATCCCCGGTATCCTCCCGCTCGTTCCCGGCGCCAATATGTACTATACCATGCTGGCGATTCTGGAAGGCGACGTCGAGAAAACCGCGTCCGTTGGAACGGAAACCATTCTGATGGCAGGCTCAATAGCCGTCGCCCTGCTCGTTGTCGCTTCCGCGGTAAAGCTCCTGGCGCTGATGTTCAGAAAATTATTGACAGTCCGCAGGTAATGGAATAAACTGAATGTAGTAAGCGGATGCTAACCAAAAGCCGCATTTACTGAATAATTCCTTAATAGATAATGGCTTACAAAGATGCCATCATTTTTTTGTTTAAAGATTAGCATATGCTAACTTTAAAATTTCCCGCACCAAGGAAGGAGACCGTTTAGGAGAATGACGCTTGATCAATTGAAAACCGGAAGTAAAGGAATCATTAAATCAGTGGGGGGCGAAGGCGCCCTGCGCAGACGCCTGCTTGACATGGGCCTGACCCCCAACACCACCGTTATGGTACGTAAAGTCGCGCCTCTTGGCGATCCCATCGAACTGAACCTGAGAAACTATGAATTGACCATCCGCCAGGACGACGCAAAAAAGATCGAAGTCCAGGAGGTGGCGGAATGAAAATAAATTTTGCACTGGTCGGAAACCCAAACAGCGGCAAGACCACGCTCTTCAACCAGATGACAGGCAGCAGCCAGCGCGTGGGAAATTTCCCAGGCGTCACGGTAGAAAAAAAGGACGGCCAGGTCAGAGGCCACAAGGGCGTTACCGTGACGGACCTGCCGGGGATCTATTCCCTTTCCCCATATACGGCGGAGGAGGTCCTTACCCGGGACTTCCTTATCTTTGAAAAGCCCGACGCCATCATCAATATCATCGACGCCACCAATATCGAGCGGAATCTTTACCTGACCCTGCAGCTTATGGAGCTGAACGTGCCAATGATCCTCGCGCTGAACATGATGGACGAGATCCGCGGCAACGGGATCTCCATCGACATTCAGAAGCTGGAAACTCTGCTGGGCGTCCCCGTGGTCCCCATATCCGCCAGTAAGAACGACGGAGTGGACGAGCTCACCCACAGGTCCATCAAGTGCGCGGAAACAAAAACGCTACCCAAAAACATTGACTTTTGCAGCGGCTATGTACATAACGCCATCCACTCCATCGCTCACCTGATCACCGACGAAGCAAGAGCGGCAGGTCTTCCGCTCCGTTTTGCCGCCACAAAGATCGCAGAGGGAGACCGTCCAGTAATCGAACGGCTGAAACTGATGGATCCGGAGCTGGACATCATTCAGCACATCGTCGACGATATGGAGTCCCATCTGAATACGGACCGGGAAGCGGCCATGGCCGATATGCGGTATTGCTATATCGAAAATCTCTGCAGAGCCTGTATCACAAAGGCAGGCGACAGCAGGGAGCAGCTGCGCTCCATCAAGATCGACAGCGTCCTGACACACCGGTATTTCGCCATCCCTATTTTTTTAGGGATCATGTTTTTTATATTCTGGCTCACCTTCAACGTATTCGGCTCCGGCCTGAGCGACCTGCTGAGCGCGGGGATCGACCGGGTCACGGCGGCCGCAGACCGCGGTCTGTCCGGCGTAAACGTCAATCCGGCGCTCCATTCCCTGATCATCAACGGTATTTTTGCCGGAGTGGGGAGCGTACTGTCCTTTCTGCCGATCATCGTCGTCCTGTTCTTCTTCCTGTCCATACTGGAAGACAGCGGCTATATGGCAAGGATAGCCTTCGTCATGGATAAGCTGCTGCGGAAAATAGGCTTATCCGGACGCTCCTTTGTGCCCATGCTCATCGGGTTCGGCTGTTCTGTCCCGGCCATTATGGCTTCCAGGACCCTTCCAAGCGAACGGGACAGGAAAATGACCATCATCTTGACGCCGTTCATGTCCTGCAGCGCAAAGCTGCCGATTTACGCCATGTTCACCGCGGCTTTTTTCGTCGAATATCAGTCCTTGGTGATGATCGGGCTCTATGTCATGGGAATGGTTGTAGCGATCGCCGCCGGCCTGCTCCTGAAAAAGACAGTATTTGAAGGAAAGCCCGTACCCTTCGTCATGGAGCTTCCGTCCTACCGTTTGCCCGCGGCGAAAAGCGTCCTTTTAAAGATGTGGGAAAGGGCCATGGACTTTATTAAAAGAGCCTTTACTGTGATTTTTATCGCAACCATTATCATCTGGGCTCTGCAGAGCTTCGATTTCGGACTGAATATGGTCGCCGACGCCGGGAACAGCATCCTGGCCACCGCAGGCAAGCTCATCGCACCGGTCTTCGCTCCGCTGGGATTCGCGGACTGGAGGGCGGCCACGGCGCTGGTCACAGGTCTCACCGCCAAGGAGGCGGTGGTAAGCACCTTCGCCATACTTCTCGGCGCCTCAGACGCCAGCTCCGCCGCGCCGCTGCTGTCGGAAATCTTCAACCCGCTGTCGGCCTTCGCGTTCCTTACGTTTACCCTGCTCTACATGCCCTGCGTCGCCGCCATGGCCGCCATGAAAAGGGAAATGGGCGGATGGAGAAACGCAGTGCTCGCAATGGCATTTCAGACCGTGACCGCATGGGTCGTGGCTTTTGTCGTCTATCGGATCGGATTGCTGAGTTTAATGTTTATCTGATGACCGCGTACAAATAATCATCCAAACAATCGCATATTCGTGAAATAACAAGATCCTCCGCCGAATGCACGCTTTTCCCGGATCTGAATGCATCGGACCGCGTCGGAAAAACCTGTGAAAGAAGACCGCCTGGAATTTCCGAACGCGAGATATTCTCAAATAGTTTTTCTTGGGCGGCTGTCACTGCATCGTCGGACATATAATACCGCGAGCGGTCAAAGAAGCTGAATTTTCTCATCAATTCCACTTCTCTTTCGCTGCCCTTATAATACCCCTGCCAATACGCGGGGTCTCCCCGCATCGCATTGTCCAGCACTTCAATAAACCCGGAACGCTCTTCCTCTGGCAGCAGTTCGTTCTCAATATAGGACAGGGCAAATAATGCTTCCCGCATATGAAAAGTCAGCGCAGGCCCGACTTTTAAAATCCTGATCCCGTCGTCCACCATCTGTCTCAGGCTTTCTTTCGATTGATAGTCGGTGGAGTGACCTTCAAACACCAAAGGCGGATATTCCGCAAGGGTTTTCATGAGGTCCGCGCTTTCGCCGCTGTCGTAATGATGAACCGACGAGTCGAAAAACTCAACCCCGGGCTGAACGACAACGGCCGCTACGTCCGGCCAGACATCCGATAAGCCTCCTTCTTCGAACCTTGCTTGAAAGCGGCTCAGCATCTTAACCAGGTCCTCTTTTAAAGTGACCTTCAGGGCATGAAGGCTGCCGTCTCCGCCCGGAGCGGGAACCTCGCTTCCTATTACAAAGACCAGATCCTGAACGGCGGGTGTTTTCAGGCACTCCTCAATGAGCAAAGCCGCCCTCCGCCCGACGGTATCGACGCTTAGCGCTTCATTGGCATTATCACTTTTTAAATGCATGCTGGTATCGATATGGATCTTGGTAAAGCCTGCCTCGACAAACTGCCGCACAAGTTCTTTCGCTTTTTCCATCGCGGTATCTTCGGACTCGTTTTTCCAGACAAGAGGTCCCAAATGATCTCCGCCGAATATGATGTTTTTATATTCGAATCCAACTTCATCGGCGATTTCAAGGCAGGAATCGATAAAATCCTTCGGCTTCATACCGGTATAACCGCCGTACTGGTTCACCTGATTTGCGGTAGCCTCAACCAACGCATATAAATTATTTTCTTTTGCTTTAAGAAAAGAAGCCTTCAATACCAACCGGTTCGCGCTGCAGACGGAGTATATGCCTTTTACGTTTGTCTGCCCTGTTTCAGACAGCAATTTTTTAACGGGATTCATTTTCTCCCCCTTCGGTTTGAACCGCAGGCGCCGGGGACCGGCCCATTCCTTCAAACAGGTTAATGATCATGATCAATGCTCTGCCAAGGTGATACCCGCATTTCCAGGGCGTCCCCTTATCTTCAACTTTTACGCTGCCGTCTCTGTGTAAACGCTCATACCATTCGCCGAACGCGCTGTCATAAAAGTTATCCCTGCAAAACAGATGCAGCTTCTCGAATTCCTGAAAATATAATTCGTCGCCGGTCAGCGTATATGCCATGGCAAAAGAACAGAGCGCCTCGCAATTCGCCCACCACACTTTATCGTCCCATAACGAATTTGTCTCTTTGTACCAATCGATTGCGACGGGTTCTTTCCCCGTGGCGTCGAGATAGGAAAAAATCCCGCCGTATTCCTTGTCTACGCCCCATTCGATCCCCCATTTTATGATTTCCGCGGCCCGGCTGACGATGTCTGCGTTCCCCCGTTTGCGTCCGATGTTCATGCAGAACCACATGGACTCCAGGGTATGTCCGGGATTGATAAATCTGCCGTTGGGCTCATCCAAAGACACCTGATTGTCCCGGGTCACGGCTTCAAATACCAGCTTGTAGTCATCTTTAGCAAACCAGTTCAGTATTTTATCCAGGCAATGATCAATCAGGGAATCCGTTCTGTTTCCCAGCGTATCGCCGGCTGTATCCGCGGCGCTGAGCGCCGTAAGGTACAGATCATGCCAGATGAATTTTTCACTCCATGTATTCTCGTAGAGGTCTTTAAATTCTGGGTCCTTAATATTCTTTTCCAGCGAATCAAAGCATTCATTAAGGATTTTCATTCCCTCTTCATTGCGGCACCCGGTGGCGCGCATATATTCGGATAAGGCCTGAACCGCATAACAATCGGTAAATACGGAAATTGTACCGACCTTTACGTCTCCCTTCTGACCGAGATGGTAGAAAAAGCGTCCCTGGCCGGCATATGCGTGTTTCGTCAGATAATCATAGCCCCATTGGGCCATTCTGAGCCATTCTTCACGTTTCTCGATCTGGTTGTATAGGAAGCCGTACAGATATGTCTGACGCGCCTGGAACCATATATATTTGTCGGGATCCGTCGGATGCCCCTCCCGGTCGAAACAAAGCTGATATCCCCCATGCTCCGTATCGACGCATCGATTGTCCCAAAACGGCATGATATCCTTCAACAAATGGTCCCTGTAATATTCAGCGTAAAAATTGATCCGATCCATTCTCCATCCCTCACTTCTATTTGATTACGATAATTCAAATCGGCTTGCTGATTTGAATTATTCCTTCATGGACCCCGACAGTAGTCCTTCCACAAGTTTTTTCTGAGCGATAACATAAATAATGATAAGCGGTATGGACACGATCGCCAGTCCAGCCATAATGACGGGTATGTTCAGCGTGAATCTGCTCTTGAATAAGGTGACGCCCACCATCAACGTCCTGAGCGAATTATCCTGGAGGAAAACAAGGGCGATCAGCAGCTCGTTCCAGGCCCATACCAGATTGACCAGCGTCGAGGTGATCATCGCCGGCAAGGTCAGCGGCATCACAATGACCCAAAGGGCCCGTAATCTTGAGCAGCCGTCTATCTGGGCCGCTTCAAGCAGGGAATCGGGAATCGTGACCATGAAATTTCTATACAGGTATATCGTCATCGGCAGCATGATGCCGATATAGATCAGGATTACCGACGCCAATGAATTGATCAGTCCCAGGCTCTTGATCATCTGGAACTGCGGTATGATCATCGCCACCGGCGGTACCGACATAAGCGGTATGATCAGACGGAACAGAAACTTTTTGCCGGGGAAATCGAGTTTTGCAAAGGCATAGGCCGCAAAAAAGGCGATCAGCAACGTCAGCCCCGACGAAACGAACGAGAGGATCGTCGTGTTGAGAAACCACTGAGTAAAATCTTTCCCGTGAAAGGCGTCTATAAAATTCTGCAGGGTAGGCGAAACGGGAAAGCTCAGCGTGCTTTTAATATAATCCTGCCTATGCTTCAATGCATTTGAAAACATGTAGTACAAAGGAAATATGATCATAATCGTAATAGATATCATCAATACCTGGCTCAGTACGATTGACAGAAGCGATTGATTTTTTCTATTCATGGATCTCTCTCCTCTTTGAAATGCTCTGCTGTATGATAATCAATATGATTGCGATGATCAAAACGAACACGCTTACCGCAAGCGCATAATTATAATTGCCTCCGGCAAACGATTTTTTATAGATCAGGAATTCCAGGGTCGTCGTGGAATTGGCCGGACCTCCCCCGGTCATCACAAAGACAAAGCTGAATACCCAACTCAGCATATCGATCAGACTGATAATGACGTAAAATTCTATGATCGAAGCCGTCATCGGTATTGTGATATTCGTGAATTTCTGGATCCAGTTTGCACCGTCCACTTCAGCCGCCTCATATAAAGATATGTCTACCGACATCAATCTCGCCAGGAAGAGCACGACGCCGAACCCAAACTGTTTCCAGATGATTACGCCCCCGACGCTCCATATCGCGATATCCGGGTTTCCCAGCCAATCCAGGGCTATGGCGTCAAGCCCGACGTCCCGAAGGATCGTATTGATCACGCCGTTGAGCTGCAGAATATATGTAAAAATCACACCGACAACAGGAACCGCCAGGATGAACGGTACAAAGATGATGCTCCGGTAGAATTTCCAGAACCTCATCTTGTCAAATAATATGACAGCAACCACGAGAGCGAGCAATGTCATAACGGGAACACATAAGAAGAGAAAGAAGTTATTCTTGATTGAAGTTACAAAGAGATTATCCTTGAACAGAAGCTCATAGTTTCTGAAACCTGCAAATACCTCTTCTCCGCCTGTCACCGTCATAAAGCTGCCGAGAAACACCTGAATGACAGAATAGATGATAACGATACCGATGATCAGCATCGCAGGCACTACATATAACGCTGCGCTGAATTTCTCAAGTCTAGTATTACCCATCTTATCTTCCTTACATAATTTAGCAGTAGAAGTCTACAATCCCTAAAGTTACAGAGTACTAGATTTTATTCTCCATGAGAAGGAGTGCAGTAGAAATCTACAAATCGAAGCCTTGTGATTTCTTTGCATAAGTTCGCCAACAATTTGCTATGCAAATTGGGCGAGCTAATACATGAAGACTCCTTCTCATGGACAGGCCTTAACGGTCTAAAGGGATATTAATTGATTACCCATTTCTTAAACGCGTCTAATTGATCGGGATTCTGTTCGCGCCATTTTACAAGGGTTTCATCGAGCTGCTGCACCGCCTCGTCGGCAGTCATTGAACCCGCGGCCATGCTTTGAATGACCGGGACGATCCCCTCTGATTCAAACATCGGCGGATAGAAGCCTTGGTAGTTCCCGGAGGGTACCGTATTCATCCAGCCCGCGACGGTTTTGTCAACTTCCTTGTTCATCCAGGCGGAATCAAAGTTTTTACTGGGGAAAAACGCATTGGTCTTGTCATATAAGAGCTTCAGGTTGTCCGGCTCCTGAATGAACAGCAGGAACTTCGCTGCCAGCTCTTTATTCTTTCCGCTCTTCGGCATGACGTAAACCTGGGTCTGAGCGGTATAGGAATCCTTTAACTCGCCGTTTCCGTATACCGGCATGGGAGCGTAGCCGATCACATCGGAGCCCATGGAATCTTCCAGCGTACCGGCATATGCGTGGGCGTGGAACGTCATTCCAACTGTTCCGCTCTCAATCGATTGCTGTCCCTGATAAAAATCCAGTGATTGGATATCGTTATTAAAGTATCCTTTTTGAATCATTTCTTCGAATTTATAGACCCACTCCGAATACTTTCTGTCGGCATAGTCTGCATCCCCTTTTACGGCGTTAATGAGATCGCCCATGCTGTCCAGGTTCTGCGCGCCTTGCAGGAATGCCCACCAGCCCGCGAACCATCCGTCTTTCAAGCCGGCTCCGAAAGGAGTATATCCCGCTTGCTTGATCGCTTCACAGGCAGCGATAAACTCATCCCAGGTAGTATACGGCTTTTCCGGGTCAAGTCCCGCGTCCTTCATGATTTCCTTATTGTAAGCTACGGACATGGCAACCTGATATGCGGGCAGCCCCCACTGTTTGCCGTCCCAGAACGTTTCCGCCAAAGCGTTCGGGTTGATATCGGCCATTTGCTCCTTTGTAACGTAATCACTCACCGGAACCAGGTTGCCGAGCCACGCGTCTTCCAGCGCCTGCGCTCCGCCCCATAAGTACTGAAGGTCCGGTCCCTCCCCGGCACTTTCCGCGGTACGGAAAGCCGAATACAGGGTGTCGCTTTCCTGCAGAACCGCGTCAACCTTTACTCCGGGATTGGCAGCCTCAAAGCGTGAGACCAGTTCCTCCATATAGCTGCTGTAACCCGGGATCTCCTGTTCGCCCCAATACCACACCGTCAGTGTCGTATCCCCCGCGCCGTCCTCGCCGGCATCCCCGGACGAGCCGCCGCAGGCAGTAATCGTAAAAAGCATCAAAACAACAAGAATCACAGATATAAACTTTTTCATGTTTTCATCCTCCATTTTTTTATTTCGTTGTTATGGCTTTGTGCATAACAAACTAAACAATGTCTAAAATGTGTTCTTCAACAGATGATCAAGTTCATCGATTCTGACCTGCCCCGCCGTACCGCCGACGCGAAGCGTATTCCATGCCCCGCAGAGATTCGCGACGGCAAGGCACTTATGCCTGTCAAGGCCGTTAAGATATCCGTATAAAAAGCCGGCGTCAAAAGAATCTCCGGCGCCGACCGCGTCGATTACGTCAACTTTGATCGGAGACTGTACCATGACAGCCTTTCCCTTCTCGTACAATGCGGCCCCTTCGCTGCCCTTCTTCAGCACAAGTATGCCAACGTCCCTGCTTAATCGTCCGGCCGCCTTGTCGCAGTCGCTTTCACCCGATATTCCGGTCACTTCATTGATATTCGGGAAGAAGACGTCCACGTAAGGAAGAATCTCTTCAAGCCCCCGGTCCCATTTTTCCTGCGGGTCCCAGTTGGTGTCGAGGCTGATCGTTGTTCCGGCTCGCTTTGCGCATTGAATGATCTTGGGATAATCCGGCATGAGTTTCTCCATAAGGTAATAGCTCCCGATATGAATATGCCTGGCTTTTTCCACAATCGGCAGAATTCTTTTCCCAAGGCCTTCTACGTCTATCGTTCCGGGATAAGTTAAAATAGCCCTGTCCTCGCCCTCGCTCAAATGAATCGACACCGCCGTCTTCTTCGAGCTGTCTGTTTCGACACAGGAAGTATCCACGCCGGAATCCGTCAGGGTTTTTAAAACCAACTCCCCGAAAACATCCTTTCCGGCCGTTCCGACGCCGATGGTTTTCAGCCCCAGTTTTGCAGCCTGGCAGGCGAAAATACAAGTAGATCCTCCCATTTCCAGAAAGTAATCCCCGACGTTCTTTTCCTTTTGACCGAATTCCGGGCGCACATCCCTTCCGGTCACAATGATATCCGCGCATATATCCAATGCCGTAACGATGTCATACAGTTTTTCCATAAGAAATCCCTTTTTTATTTCAGTTTTACTCTGTACTTATAACGGTCCCCGCGGATCACAGACTTTGAATCCTCTACATAGACTCCGTTCGCTTTTGTATGGCGCTCTAAACGCAGCGCCGGCATATCGGGCTCACAGTTCAGCAGGAGCGCCTCTGTGTTGTTTATCAGTATGGATTCAAAGGTTTCTTCCGCCTCATCGGGAATAACACGGTACTTCGTGCGCATTAAATTGTACAGTCCGTACTCTTCGATCTCTTTGGCGGTCAAATCGGGAAAGAGGTATGCAGGAAGGTAAAAATACTCGATGGCGATGGGCTCATTGTTTGCCAGCCTTAATCTGATTCCAAAATAGACTCTGTTGTCAGCGTCAAGCCCAAACAATTTGGCCGTTTCCGGCGGCGCTTCAATCAACCTTAATTCGTACATGCGGGAAGACGGGATCATGTTCATTCTTTCGATCTGTTCCGAGAAAGAATAAAAGTTGCCCAGCGGCTGCTCGATCTTTGGTTCGCATACAAAAGTCCCCTTGCCCGGGATCCTCACAATATGCGATTTGTCTTCAAGCGCTTTCAGGGCGCGCCTGACTGTGATCCGGCTCACATTGTACTGTTCGCATAATTCCTGTTCGGTTGGAATTTTATTCCCCGGAGCCCAGACCAGTTTTTCAATGTTCTCCAAAAAAGATATATACAATTTGTTATGCAAGAAGTTCAATTCACTGCTGGTCGCCAAAACAATCTCCCCTTTGTTATCATATTTGTTATTATTTTTTGTTTTTATTATAACATTAAAATATAACAGATATATTTATTTGTCAAACTATTTTTACGTTGAATCCT
>DATMXY010000473.1:0-3653 GCA_035561275.1 Anaerovoracaceae bacterium
TATGTTTGATTTTGTTCATTAAGGTTATATAATAGTATGTATAGAAAATCAGAAAATCGAAAGGAGTGTGAAAAAAATGTTATGGAAATGTACAGTCTGCGGTTTTATGCATGAGGGAGATAAAGCTCCCGACGCATGCCCGAAATGCGGCGCCCCGGCCGAAAAATTCAACGCTCTGTCTGATGAGGATGCCAAGAAGGTCTACGCTTCCGATAGGACAAACGATATCCATATGGAAATCGTAAAGCTTGCGATGAAAATCGAAGCACTCGCAAAAGAAGGAATCGAAATCAACCTTGACCCGCCATGTGTCGCTCTTTTCGGCCAAGCCGTAAAGGAAGCCTGGGTCATCAAGCAAAGATCAAAAGCCGAAATTGCAGGACATATCGGAAAAGGCAAGTGGTAATATAACCGTCTTACTCCGCTTTCTTTCATAAACAAAAGGCTCAAGGGCGGCTTTCAAATCGGCTTGTTTGAAAGCAGCCTTTTTCTTTTTATCGCTCCTGTATATTTTTTTCGTTCACCTCCAAACTATATAGGCAGGGGAAATCTACAAATCTTAGATTTGTGATTTCTTTGCATAAGTTTGCCACTCAATTTGCAGCGCAAATTGGGCAAGCTAATAATGGAGGTGATTATTTTGCAAGGACAATTGAGTCAAAAAGAAAGAACGCTGCTTGAGGATCTGAAAAAAGAAGAAGATCTCTGCGTAAAAAAATATCAGAATTATGCGAAGCAGACGCAGGACGCTCAGCTGAGTCAGCTGTTCAACAGGCTTGCGGGCGAGGAGCAGAAGCATTATAGCACGGTAGACCAACTGCTGAAAAGCAGCGGTCAAAACCCGCCGGCCCCGGCTCAGAGCGGAGGGCAGGGAGGCCAGTCTGCGCAGGGTGCGCAATCCGGCCAGCAAGGCGGGGCTCAGGCTGCGCAAGGCGGACAGCAGGTAGGAGCTCAAATGATTAACGCCCAGATCAATATGGGTAAACCCGGCTCCGGCGGAGGAAACAATCCTGATCAATATTTGCTTCACGACATGCTTTCCATGGAGAAATATGTATCCAGCGCTTATGACACCAGTGTTTTTGAGTCGGCCCAGTCGAATGTCAGGAAGAATCTGCAGCATATCCAGCAGGAAGAACAGAACCACGGCGAACAGCTCTTCCAGTATATGAGCAGCCATGGCATGTACCAGACCCAGTAAGCGTAAAACCTAAGGACGCCGCAACACATCATTACGTAAAATTAACAGGCAAAAAAGAAAAAACTATATAGCCAGGCCCTTAGCCGCTATATAGTTTTTTATTTTTTGTCGCCGCCGTACACATTCCGAATGAGCATATCCACTACGGGCATGTCTGCCGGAAAAAAATCATAATCCGTCAAAGTATTTATATAGACCCATTTCGCGTCGTCGTGAACGTTCAGCTTCATGTCGCCTCCGACGATCTCGGCCTCAAAAAAAGTGAAATGGACATGTCTGTTATAATAGTAATCCGATTCGGCGAGAATGCCGGTAACCTTAATGTCCAGATCCAGCTCTTCCTTGATCTCCCGGACAATACACTGCTCGGGGGTCTCCCCTTCCTCCAGCTTCCCTCCCGGGAACTCCCACATAAGCGGCGCGTCGTCGTCCTTCGCCCGCTGGCAGATCAGGACATTGTCGTTTTTCATCATTATTGCAGCGGTTACCTGTAGCATAAAATACTCCTCAAAAAATATTCCTTATAAAATATGAGCTTGCGCAAATTATTTGCAGACGATGCGGACATTGGGCGAATTGGTCACAAAGCACACAGTGGCGTAGCACAAATCGAATTCCACGATGTCGCCCACCTTGTAATCCTTTTCCGCTTCCGTGATATCGAGGATCATGTGATCGCTGCTGGCGCCCAGGATCTCAATGCCCTTATCCCTCGGAAAAATCATATCCGGATAGGCCACGTCCACCTTGCCGAGTCCAAGCAGCGCTTTCTTTCGGATCCCCTTATCCACATAGGTGCCGATGTTTCCAAAGGCGTCGAAGGACAGCTCTCCCACCGGATAGCTCGGCTTGTCTTTCACCTCAATGACCTGAGCCTTTAAGGTAAAAGCGTCCTGATACATGAAGCTCATATCAAGATTATAGAGATCCTTCAGGTCCTTGGCCAGGATGATCCCTTCGCCGATCCTGAGGTTGTTGATCCGCTCCGGCATGGTATTGTCAAGCACAAGGGGGAAAGAGGTGGTAGCGCCGCCTGAGATGATATCCAGCTTGCGGCCGATGGCCTGTTCGATCATTTCCGCGTCGGCGATGAGGTCGTTCATCTTTTCAGGAGTAGGCTTTATGGAGCCGTAGCAGCCTAAATTTGTGCCGACCCCGGCCAGATACAGGCCGTCGCATTCGTTCTCGACCATCAGCGCCGCGTCGAGAAGCTCCTTCTTATCCCAGAATCCCTCCCGGAGGTCCCCCAGATCGATCATGAGGACCACTTTATGGACCTTCCCCTGCTTCAGCGCTTCTCTGTTGAAAGCTTTCAGCACCTCCACTTCGCTTTGCAGGCTGATGTCGGTGATCCCGACCGCCTCCCCGGCCTCGCTGAGCATTGGGACGCGGATCAGCATGTAGGAGGCCTTGATGCCATAGTCGATGCAACCCCGGATCTGCTCCAGGCGGGAGGAACCGATAAAATCGACGCCCGCTTCGGCGAACTGCTTCGCACCCTCCGGAATGCCCGTAAAGCCCTTGATGACTCCGGCGAGACCGATGCCCAGTCTGCCGCAGCGTTCCACAGCCTGGCCGACGTTATTTCTGAATTTTTTCAGGTCCAGTTCAACCAGAGGATATCTTATATCAGATTGACTCATTGCTTTTCTCCTTCTATATTGTCATTCGATCCCTTTGTTGGAGTCAATATACCTTTTGATCTTCTTGCCGGTGGTCTTTTCAAACTCTTCCTTACGGACGTCGATTTTCCTGATCCGCTTAAAGAAGGGAAGCTGTTTGTTAAGAACGTCGATTTCCTTCCAGATCAGCGCTGCTACCTCTTCATCGGTGTAGTTTTCTCCCAGGGCGTCCTTCACTTCCTCATAGTCCGCCCTGATGCTGGCGAAGATGAGGGTTTCGCCGGTCTCGTCGCTGTCCTTGCCCCAGACAAGGGATTCTTCCACATACGGGATCTTTCCGAGATAGTTTTCAATCTCTTCCGGATAAACGTTCTTGCCGTTCTTTGTAATGATCACGTTTTTGATCCTGCCGGTGATATGGACGAAGTTATCTTCATCGAGATAACCCAGGTCGCCGGTATGGAACCAGCCGTCCCGGAGGACTTCCGCGCTGGCTTCCGGATTCTTGTAGTATCCCAGCATGACGTTGCCGCCCTTTGCGCAGATCTCGCCGACGCCTGTTTCCGGATCCGGCTCATGGATTTTCAGTGCAAATCCCGGAGGCGGATAGCCTGCCGCGTCGTTCTTCGGATACCTGTCCGGGTTCAGGGCGCAGATGGGGGCGGTTTCCGTAAGTCCGTACCCCTGCACCGCGTTGACGCCGAAATCACGGATGCCTTGCAGTATGTCGGGGTCTATGGCGGCTCCGCCGCAGATCAGGACTTTCATCCTGCCTCCGAAGAGGGCATGGATCTGTTTAAAGAAGACAGGCGCAAGGTCGATGCCGATTT
>DATMXY010000474.1:0-4045 GCA_035561275.1 Anaerovoracaceae bacterium
CTATCTGGAAAACCCCGCGGTGGAAATGTATAAAAAAGATATCTATATCCTGGAAACCGGAAAATCCGCCGCGGCTATGAAAAAGGCCATAGAAGCCATGGCGGCTCTGGCAGGAAAGCTGCTTTCCGGGGAACCGGTCGGCCTGCCGAAAGAGGAAGGATATTTTGCCGCCGGGAAGAGGGTCAATGTATTCAAGGAGAAGAACGGAGCGGAGCGCGCCCTGGATATGCTGCTTAAGAAGCTGAACAAAGAACCCTTCGAAACAGAGCTGGAACTTTCGACCTATGAAAAGGTGGAACCGGCGCCGCCGGTACAGGATCTTTCCAAAGCCAGGATCGCCTTGCTGACCACCGGAGGGATCGTTCCTTACGGAAATCCGGATCATATACCGGCTGCTTCGGCAAAGAACTGGGGAAAGTATTCCATCCAAGGGATGGACTCTTTAAAGGAAGGGGAATTTGAGTCGGTCCATGCCGGATACGATCCGGTCTATGCCAACAAAGACCCGAACCGGGTGGCCCCTTTGGATATACTCCGTGCCCTGGAATCGGAAGGGAAGATCGGAAGTCTGTATCCTTACCTGCTGGCTACCACCGGCAATTCCGCATCGGTTGCAGACGCTACGAGGATAGGCCAGGAGATGGCATTCCAGCTTAAGGAAGCGGGGATACAGGCCGCGATCCTCACCTCGACCTGAGGCACTTGTACTCGTTGCGGCGCAACGATCGTAAAACAGCTGGAAAAAGCCGGGATCCCTGCAGTGCATGTCTGTACGGTGACTCCGATCTCTAAAACGGTAGGCGCGGCCAGGATCTCGGGCGCTCAGGCGATCCCGTATCCCACCGGCAATCCTTCTTTGCAGCCGGAGAAAGAAATGGTTCGCAAAAGAGAAATCGTTGAGAATGCCCTGGAACTATTAACCAGGTAAAAAAAGCAGAGAAAAGCAGGAGGTTTTTATGAAAGTAGCGGTACTGGGTTCGGGAAACGGCGGGCACGCCGTCGCGTTTGAATGGGCTAAGGCAGGGCATGACATTTACATGTTTGATTTTGAACAATTTCCCGGCGCGATTGCTTCAATCGCGAAAAAAGGGGGTATTGAGGCTGACGGCGAATTGGAAGGGTTTCAAAAAATAGCCTATGCCGGACACGATATCTCCAGGGCCGTCGCTGACACGGAGCTCATCTTTGTAGTCGGTCCCGCATACAGCACGGAGGCTTTCGGCGAGGCCTGCAAACCTTTCATAAAGAAAGGGCAGATGTTCGTCATCTGTCCGGGCTCCTGTGCGGGAAGCCTTGCCTTTAAAAAGGCCCTGGGTCTGGACGTGGAGGATGATTCCGTCATTCTTGCAGAAACATCCACACTGCCGTATGCGGTAAGGCTTACCGGAGAAGCGCATATTTCGGTTTATAACCGTTTAAAAGGCGGATATTTTATCGCGGCGTTTCCAAGCAGCTACAATCAGAAAGTTTATGACGTCGTTGGTAAGGTGTACCCTGAAATGATCATAGCCAACAATGTTCTTCAGACGACCCTCCAAAATGCCAATCCGATCATTCACCCATCCGTTACCCTGGGTAACGTGGCTCTGATCGAGCGGACCCGCGGAGATTTCCTGTTTTACGAGGAAGGGGTTACGGACGGGGTTGGCAGAATGATCGAAGCATTGGACCTGGAGAGAATCAAAATCGGAAAGGCGATGGGCGTCAATGTGATTCCTGATCCGGAGCTTGGCATCCTTCAGGGATACCAGGCAGTTAACAATTACAGCACCGGGTATTCGAAAGCGCCGGGATTCAAGGGAATCAAGGCGCAGCCGCAGCTGGATTACCGGTATTTTAACGAAGACGCGGGCTATGGACTCGTTTTCTTTACCACTTTGGCAAGACAGATCGGGGTGGAAACTCCGAACATGAACGCGGTATTGAGGCTGAGTTCGGTGGTAACGGGAAGAAACTACGAGGAAGAAAAAGCCAGGACCATGGAGAGTCTGGGCCTTGGAAAATACAGCCTGGAGGAATTAAACAGGATTCTGTAGAGGATCTCCGGTTTGGGACTGTTCCGGCAGTATAACGGAGGGGGATAGGTTTGGATATTCTGATCGTAACCAACAACAACAAGGTGTATGAGACCTATAAAGGAAAAATGGACGTCTTATATTTAAAGGGAAGTTCTTATTTAAAGGTCCTGGAGCAGGCGAGGGATTTGATCCATTTGGGCGCCAGGCTGTTGTCGGACCCTATGGCGGGAAATTTAAGACCGAATCAGACCCCTTACAAGTCGGTCCTCCTGGAGGGAATGCTCGATAGCGGGAGGATTCCGGAATTCACCGATACCGCTTTGGATCGTGACAGCCTGCGGCAGATCGAATGCAGCATCGGAATGGCCAAACTATTTCAGGATATCTCGAAAACACCGGATTGGCCTTTAACAGTAAAGGAAGATTTTATGACGGTGGATCTGTCGCTGCTCGGCAGTGCGATATCGTAGCGAATCGCCGCCGAGCGGTTAGGATAAAGCAGTTTAGCATAAGAAAGGAGTAGAGTGTATGGCTATTTTAAAAGACAAAAAAGTAATCATCATCGGGGATAGAGACGGGATCCCGGGGCAGTCAATCGCGGAATGCGTTGCCACTGCGGGAGGAGATGTCGTATTTTCTTCAACGGAATGCTTTGTCTGAACGGCTGCGGGTGCAATGGATCTGGAAAACCAGAAAAGGGTAAAAGAGTTTGCTGAACAGTACGGGGCGGAAAACGTAGTCGTCCTTCTTGGCGCAGCGGAAGGCGAAGCGGCAGGATTGGCGGCAGAGACCGTTACCGCAGGCGACCCGACCTATGCAGGTCCATTAGCGGGAGTCTCGTTGGGACTCCAGGTTTATCACATATGTGAACCGGAAATCAAAGCGGAAATTGAAGAGACTGTTTACGAGGAACAAATCAGCATGATGGAAATGGTTCTGGATGTTGATGATATTGTAAAAGAAATGTCCTCAATCAGAGAGCAATACGGTAAATTTTAATCAAAGGGAAAGGTGATCGCGGTCGCCTTTTCCTGCTATAGAAGCCCAATAGAGAAAATCGATACATGAGGGGAGCAAGATTGATGGATATAATATATGATGTCGTGATCATCGGCGGCGGACCGGCGGGGCTTTCCGCAGCGCTGTACGCAGGCAGGGCCAGACTGAAAACCCTGCTGATCGAGAAAGCCAGAGAAGGCGGCCAAATTGTGAACACTTCTGAAATCGCAAATTATCCCGGCTCGCTGGCGTCCGAATCGGGTCCTTCGCTCATCGAGCGGATGAAGGACCAGGCCAGGAGCTTCGGCGCGGAAACCGTGCATGATCATGTGAACGCAGTAGAGCTGGAAGGTCAGATCAAGACGATAACCTGCGACTGCGGCAGTTACCGCGGGAAGGCGGTGATCGTCGCAACGGGAGCCTATCCAACCGCCGCGGGTTGTTCCGGCGAAAAGGAATTTCTGGGCAAGGGCGTATCCTATTGCGCGACTTGCGACGCCGCTTTCTTTGAAGACCTGGAGGTTTATGTGATCGGCGGGGGCGATTCCGCGGTGGAAGAGGCGCTCTATCTGACCAAATTTGCCAGGAAGGTGACGATTATTCACAGAAGAAATGAGCTGAGAGCCGCAAAATCAATTCAGGAAAAAGCCTTTGCCAATGAAAAGATAGCATTCATGTGGGATTCCGTGGTGAGGGAATTAGCAGGCGACGGCGTGCTGTCGTCCATGATTGTGGAGAATGTTAAGACGGGCGAAACCAGGGAGATACAGGCGGATGAGGACGACTGCATTTTCGGTTTGTTTGTATTTATCGGCTTTAAACCGCAGTCCTCTTTGTTTGAAGGTAAGATTGCAATGGATCATGGCTATATCGTTACCGATGAGAATATGAAGACCAATATTCCGGGAGTATTCGCGGCAGGCGACGTCCGGGCAAAAAGTCTTCGCCAGGTGGTAACCGCAACTGCGGACGGAGCAATCGCAGCGGTACAGGCTGAGAAATACCTGGAGGGCGGCTCCGTATAGGGC
>DATMXY010000475.1:0-17975 GCA_035561275.1 Anaerovoracaceae bacterium
GAATTAATATAACATATGATATGATCTGGGTCTTTGTTCTTATTCCCCGATACTTTGACTGCCGGTATGCTTCCTGCGCATTGCAAAAATGGACCAGGCCACGGCAAGAATCCCGATGATCCCACTGATGGCCATACAGCCGCGGACGCCCGCAAATTCAATGATCTGCCCGGTTAACAGGCTCCCGATGGGTGTCATGCCGCCGTATACAAGTATAAAAACGCTCATGACACGGCCGCGCATCTCGTTGGAGGAATGGAGCTGGACCGTCGTATTTACTAAAGTGGTAAATGAAACGGTGTAAAAGCCGATAAAAAGCATAGTAAAGAGTGCCAGATGGAAATTTCTTTCCAAAGCCAATAAAAGAAGGAATGCGGATGTAAAGAAGGCCGCTCCGACGAGGTAACGCAGCTTCGGATTTTTCCTGCTTCTTGCCACCATCGTCAGGGACGCTATAAAAGATCCGATCCCCATGCTTGTCATCAGCAGCCCGAAGCCTGTGGCGTTTTGGCTCAATTCCTGTTGGGCGAACACCGGAACGATAATATTGAAATTTATCACAAAAGTGCTGATAAAAGCCAGCAGGATCAAAGGCTGTTTGATCATTTCCTTATGACTGATATATCTGAGACCGTCACGGATATCGATAAAAACGGTTTTAAACATACCGAATTCCGCCTGCCTGACCTCCCTGGCCGGTACCCGGATCATCAGGAGATTGATCACGATCGCGATAAAGCTGAATGCATTCAGGTAGAAGCAGGGGGCGATCCCGATCAGCCCGATCAGCAAACCTGCCACCGCAGGGCCTAAAATCCTTCCGAGATTAAATACGCTCGAGTTCAATGCAATGGCATTGGGCAGATCCTCCTTACCCACCAATTCGATGACAAAGGACTGCCTGGTAGGCATGTCAATGGTGCTGACAGCGCCTAACAGGAGAGCGAGAATCAGCACATGCCAGTATTCTATCGCTCCGGTCCAGGTCAGCGTTGCGAGGACAGCCGCCAGGACCGCAAAGACGGACTGGGTACAAATCAGCATTGTACGCTTGGGAAACCGGTCAGCCAGCGTACCCGCCCAAAGGGAAAAAAGGGTCACAGGTAAAAACTGCACTGTCGTAACAATACTCAATTTTAATGCGGAGTGGGTCATTTCCAGAACCAGCCACGACTGGCCGATGTTCTGCATCCATGTTCCGATAAGCGAGATGCACTGGCCAAACCAGAAAAGCCTGAAATTCCTGTGTTGAAGTGCCGGAAACCCGGAACGGATTTTGTCAGATACTGAATTGCCCATTTGAAACCTTCTTTTCAGTGATGAGGTGAAGAATCTATTTTTTTATTTTACACCCATCCGACGCCAGAAAAAAGTATTTTTCTTTTTTTCTGTCATTGCTCTGTCATGCTTTTCACAGCCGCCTGCAGTACCTTTCCTGCGACGGCTCCGGCAACTCTGCTTCCGGAGCCCCCGTTTTCAACAATTACGACAAAGGCGAGGGGACAGTCCTCACGCTCCAGATACCCCGTAAACCAGGAATGGGGCTGCTTGTCTTTGCCCACTTCGGCAGTCCCGGACTTGGCGCAGAACTCCAGGCCTTTAAAGTTATTTTCCCCGTAAACCTCTTTCACGTTGTTGCGCATCATTGCCCCGAGCTTATCGGCAGTCTCTTTTGACAAGACCTGTTTCTCCCGGATTTCCGGGCCAAATAAAGCGCTCAGGATCCCACTGTCTGAGATGAGCTTTGGCGTGACCCGCACGCCGTCATTGGCGATGGCGCCGACATACGCCATGAAATTCAACGGATTCGCTGTATCGCTGTACTGGCCGATGCCGGCCCAGGCCAGGTCTCCCCCCGCCGCGCCGGAAATATCCACCCTGCCCTCCGCGGTTTTGATCCCGTCTACCGTGAGGCCGGTATTGAATCCGGCCTTTTCCGCGTATTCCTGCAGCGTGTCTCCCCCCAATTCAAGGGATATTTGCGCAAAGGCCACATTACAGGATACGGCCAGCGCCTGGCTGAAATTCACATCGCCATGAGGCGTCGGGCAGGTCACCTTGGCCCCCTCTATGATCGTTTCCCCTTCACAGTGCCAGATCTTCGTATCGATATCCGGCAGCCTGTCAATGGCGGCTGCAGCCGTTACCAGCTTAAAGATCGATCCGGGCGTATAGGCGGCGGAAAGCAGCCGGTTGATATAAACCCCCTCATATTTGTCCGGGTTTGCCTCGACATCCGGCCGGTTTTCAGGATCGAAGGACGGCAGGCTTACCATGCATAGAACCTCGCCTGTTTTATAATTATATACGCCGACCGTCCCCTTCTTTCCGTTCATGGCTTTATAGGCGGCGGAGCAGAGTTCCGTATCCAGGTTGAGCGTGATATCGCTGCCGAAGCCGCTCAGCATGTCATGAAAGCGATATGCTCCGTTTATCCGGTCCCATCCGGAAAGCTTGTCAGCATAAACAACCTGGACGCTGGTTGCGACATCGCCGTAAGAATCGCCGACGGCGTGCATCATGGCCGTTCTTGCCGTCTTGTCCTCAAGGTATTTCTGGGCTCCATCCGCAGCCTGGAAAAGGATCTCCCCGTTCCGGCCTAATATTTTTCCTGCGGCTTTGAGCTTACCGTCGGAATAGAGGTGTTTGTTGGTTGGGTGCTGCGCCCAGGAAGGGGCGTCCTTGGCATAGCGCAGCGTAAACGTCAGCATGCCGGCGACGAGCAGCAGGGCCAGGATCAGCAGCCCGAGGGCGCGGCTTGTAAGCAGTTTCAAATCACTCACCCTCTCCTTTCTTCAGCTCGTCAAAAATGGCAAAATCTGAAAATTCATCAAGCTCGTAAATATTATCGATGCCCTGTTTTTCATCCGTATCGCTCGGCCTTTCCTCTGTCAGTCCCGGCCTGCGCCTTTCGTCCGCCGCCTTGATAAACGACAGCAGCGCCCAGCATACGACCATGGAAGAACCTCCGTTGGATACAAAGGGCAGGGTGACGCCGGTCAGCGGAAGGATGTCGAGCGAGCCGAATACGTTGAGCGCTGTCTGGATCAGATAGATCGAGGCCGCCCCGCAGGCGGAGATGGCATAGAACGATGATTTGCATCCCCTCATGAGCAGCAGCGTGAAGAACGCGAGAAAGACGATCATCAGGACTGCGATGAGCGCCGTGACGAGCCCCCATTCCTCGCAAAGGATCCCGAATACCAGATCGGTGTCCGCGGCGGCAACCTTTACAAGATAACCGTTGCCCCCACCGACGCCGAGAAGTCCCCCGCTGGCCGCCGCGATCATCGTTCGGGTCTGCTGGTATCCGATCGTATCGGCAAACTCCCAGACATGCCCCCAGGCTTCAAACCGGGAAGCGATATAGGGCAGAAACGTTACGACGGCAAAGGCGCCGAGGGCCGCTCCCGCAGAGATGAAAGCGATCGTCCGGATATCCCCGGACCGCATGAAAGCGATCACCAGAAACGTTACGAAGAAAATCACCGACGTGCCCAGATCCCGCATGAGGATCAACGCGCCGATGCACGCGCCGGAAAATCCGATGAATGCCGTCAGGTTACGGGCTGTGAGCAGCTTATCCAGGGTCGCCGTTCCTGCCAGGACAAAGGCAACCTTGACGAATTCCATGGGCTGGAAAGTGATAAATCCCAGGTTGATCCAGTTTTTTGCTCCGAAACGGGCTTCCCCCAGGGTCAGATTCAATACCATCAGCACGATGCTGCAGGCCACAAGGGCGTATTTCAGTTTCCGCCCCCTGCCCAGGTCTCTGACGATATACTGGATCGTTGCATATACCGCCATCCCCAGCGCAATGGCAACCAACTGCTTCGTCAGGCTGCCCGGCGACGCCGCCGCAGTGACGAGCAGGTTCAGGCCGCAGAGGAAAAAGGCCAGCAGCTCCGGCTCCCTGTATTTCCGACTGGTCTTTGACAGAATAAAATAATAAACGCATTCCGCGGCGATCAGCAGCAGAAACGGCAGAAGCAACCAGACGCCGATACCGGCGTCCATTCCCGAGCCGGCGCCCGCCGCCTCGTCTATCGCAGAAAGCCAAAGCTGGATCCCCCCCAGCAGCTGAAATGCCAGTATGAGCAGGAGGGTTTTGCCGGAGACGAAGTTCCGGCTGAACTTTAACAGCCAATCCAGCTTCCTGTTCTGCTCCAGGTTTTCATATCCCTCTTCCGGCGGCATGAATTGAAATTCGGCGGTCGCAAAAGATATCATATCCCCGAACTCCACGCCGCCGGACTTTTCAATCCTTTCCCCGTTGACCGAAACCCCGCCTTTTGAACCGAGGTCGGTGACTGTCCAGCCGTTCTCCCCGAAAGAAAAGACGGCATGGCTGCGGGATACGAAGGGGAGATTGATCACGATATCGGACAGCTTGCTCCGTCCGATGGAGTTTTCCCAATGCATGACCGGTACGCGGTAGGCGTCTTTCACCTCAAGGAACCCCCATACCTTGGAAGAACCGCCGCTGTGCAGCAGAGGCAAAACGCAGCGCACAAAGATCAGTACCGCCAAAACCGGAAAGATCCACCGCGCCACAAGAGTATATACGTCCCCGAAGGTAACGGGGTTTGCCATATATGCCGCAATGCCGGCCGTAATGCTATCCGCCCATTCGCGGACTTCTCCTATGAAGTTATCGGCCCAGGCAAAGATCCCGTCCATGGTCCCGCTCCCTATTTATAGTCCCTCAAAAGCGCCAGATCGTCAATGGTGCAGGCCACGGAAAACCGGTAACCTCCCAAAACCTTGATCGGCTTTAAATCGGGCAATTCTGTATATGGATGATCAAAAATATCCAGGGACGCCGGCCCCTTCCAAATTTCTGATACGTTCACATCCCTTGATTTCAATTGAACCAGTTCGTGGACCGCAGGCACATCCTGCTTTGACTTCTCCAGCTCCGGGAAATACCGCAGCAATGCGGCGCCTGCGAAGGTCGGGGAAGGCATCTGCTCCGTCTTTTCCTCCGCCGCAACCACCGCCTCAACCAATCTTCTGCCATACACGGACAAAGCGGCGCCATACTTTCCGGCTTCTCCGCTCAAAGGCGCCGCCTTGGACGGCACGGAAAAGGATCTTGTGATCCACGTATCGCCGAACTGTTTGGGCCATCCCTGGATCAGCCCACGCATCATGGATTTATCCTGACTGACCCAGATAAAGGGGCAGTAGGCGATTGGTTTTCCCTCATACCTGGCGGACAGCAAAAAGAGTGTTTCCCTGTACTGGCTGCAGACCGGGTCAAGGTATTCCTCCCCGTTTTCACTGGAGTACTGCCAGTCCATAAAATAAACGGCGCAGCGGCCGGAATCAAGCACAAGCCCATCCGGCAAAAATGCCGCGGCCTTTTCTTCATCTGCCAGATATTCCACGACAAGGGCGTCCCCGGCGAAATGCCAGGGCGGACTCGACAGCAGGCTGGACTTTCCTTTCGGAGTCCGTGGAAGCGTATAACCTTTAATCATTTTTCCCTCCTGAATATGTATTATTTTATCAGATGCTGCCGGTAAGGCGGCGTCTCCTCATCAGCATCATTATCCTTCCAATTGCAGAAACCAGGGCTGCAAAAGAAATCATATAGCAGAGGCCGTTAACAGCGGGCAGGTAGATCCCGCCGGGAAGAAAGTATTTCAGCAGGATCGCCGCAACAGGCAGCAAGTAAAGCGCAATCGCCGTGATCCTGCCCAGCGGGTCCGAAAGAAATACGGATTCCCCTGCGTCTTTCAACTGTCGGTACAGCATGGAAGTATAGCAGAACTCGAGAAACTTCAAGGCCGTGACCGCAGCCATCCAAACAGGAAGCTGCCCAAGTAAAGCCAGCGCGATCTGAGCCGATATGATGAAAATAAAATCCGCAGAGACATCCAGCACTGCGCCGTATCTGCTGCAGGCGTTAAATTTGCGCGCCAGTTTGCCGTCAATAAAATCTGTGGTGCAGATCGCCGCAAACGACAGTATGATGGAAAGCAGCCGCCGATCAGGCGAAAATATGAAAAATATGAAAATCCCGCTCAGTATCACCCTTGATAACGTAATGGCATTCACGATCAGCATTTTGGCCATAATTCCCAACCCCTGAATATTTATATCATAATCAGGGGCGGCCAACAAGTTATTATGTTTTATTTCATTCTACAGTATATCAAAAAATTGATAAAATAAAAACGGCTTACGCCGTTTTTATCCCATTATGACGCCGTTTTTATCCCATGGTGATCTCTACCAGGTGGGTCCCGCCGTCGTCAGACAGGCTGACGGCGTTCCCCGTCTGGCGTTCCCCGTCCACGGTCACCGACGCCACGCCCTTATTCACGCTATTCGGGTTTTTCACGGTGATCTGGTAAACCGTCCCGTGGTAACGGTATTGAATGGAATACTCAGCCCACTTCTTTGAGATGCACGGTTCGATCACAAGATGGTCGGCGTCTTTTGTGAACCCCAGAATGCTCTCCAAGCCGGCCTTATAGAACCAGCTTGCGGTTCCCGTATACCAGGTCCAGCCGCCCCTTCCCACATGGGGCGGGACTGAATAGACGTCCGCCGCCACGACATAGGGCTCAGCTTTGTAAATGGAGCACTCCCTGTCGGTTCTGGTATGATTGATGGGGTTGATCAGGCCGAACAACTCGCAGGCCTTGTCGCCGTCCCCTGTCATGGCAAAGGCAATAATCGCCCATGCGGCGGCGTGGGTATACTGGCCGCCGTTTTCCCTGACCCCGGGGACATAGGACTTGATATAGCCGGGCTCCAGCTCTCCTTCGTCGAAAGGCGGCGTCAGCAGCTTGATGAGCCCCGCGTCCCGCATGACAAGGTAATCCTCCAGAGAGTTCAGGGCCTTTTTCACCCTGGCAGGATCTCCTTTCCCGGAGATAACGGCCCAGGACTGGGCAAGGGAATCAATTTTGCATTCCTTGTTGTTCACCGACCCCAGCGGCGCCCCGTTGTCAAAGAAGGCCCGCTTATACCAGTTTCCGTCCCAGGCGTTTTTTTCAATGGCCTCCGCCACCGCGTCAATGACGCCCAGGTATCTTTCCGCCCGCTCCTGCTCGCCCATGATCCGGCAAATCGGGATAAACTTCTGCAGCGTTGCGCACAGGAACCATCCCAGCCAGACGCTTTCCCCCTTTCCGCCGTTTCCCACGGTATTCATGCCGTCGTTCCAGTCTCCTCCGCCCATCAGCGGAAGGCCCCGTTCGCCGAACCTGAGGCCGTACTCGATGGAACGGATGCAGTGTTCGTATATGGATGCGGTCTCTTTCGTCACCCTGGGCTGGCAGTACCGCTCATCCTCAAATTTTTTCAGCAGCTCGTCCTCCAGGAACGGCGCTTCCATATTCAACAGCTCAATATCCCCTGTCGTCCCGATATATTCCGCCGTTACATAAGGCAGCCATAAATAGTCGTCGGAAAACCGGGTTCTGGTACCTTTTCCGGCCGGTTCATGCCACCAGTGCAGAACGTCCCCCTGTAAAAACTGGTGCCGGGCATGCCTGATGATCTGATTCTTCGCGATCTCCGGCCTGATTGCCATGACGGACAGGCTATCCTGCAGCTGATCCCGGAAACCGAAAGCGCCGCCTGCCTGGTAATAGGCTGTTCTTGCCCACATCCTGCAGGAAACGGCCTGATAGACCAGCCAGCCGTTGAGCATGATATTCATGGACAGGTCAGGCGTGTTCACCTGGACCGTCTGCAGCATATCCTGCCAGAACTGTTTCACTTCGGCCAGGGACTCCCGGGCTTTCCCGATATCCTTATAGGTTTCAGTCAGTTCATGGACCTTATCCTGTCGATCCGCCATCCCCAGCAGGAAAACGACCTCCCTGGTTTCCCCCGCCTTCAGCCTGATATTGGCCTGCATCGCGGCGCAGGGATCAAGGCCGGCCCCTACTGTCCCCGACAATTTTTTGTATTTTAAAGCATCCGGAGACGACATCATACCGAAGCCGAAGAACTCTCCCCTATCGCCGGTCACGGTGCGTTCCTCCACCGAGGAGTCCATAAAGCAGATTCGGTCCGGAAATTCCCTGTTATACGGGTTTTCCACCAGCAAGGCGCCTTCTCCGCTCAGGGACGTCACAATGTGCATCGCGTTCTCAGTGGCGTTCACACCCAAAACCGGGGTCAGGTAATACGTGATCCCAAGGTTTCTATCCTCATTGCTGTCATTTTTCAGGCTGATGATGCTGATTTTCACCGTTCCCTTTACCGGAACAAACTGTGTGAGCCGTTGTTTGATCCCGCGGCATTCATGCTCAAATTCCGTATATCCGAACCCATGCCGGACGGTATACGCTTCCTCGTCTCGGGCCGGAAGCGGGGTGATGGACCAGGGGTCTCCGTGTCCCTCCTTCAGGTAGAAAATCTCTCCCTGGTTGTCGCTCACCGGGTCGTTCGCCCAGGGGGAAAGCTTGTTTTCCCGGCTGTTTTCGCACCAGGTATAGCCGCCGCCCGCTTCCGTCACCATAAACCCGAATTCCGGATTTGCGATGACATTGGTCCAGGGGGCGGGGGTGATCTGCCCCTGTTCAAGCCGGATCACATATTCCTTCCCGTCGTTGTCAAAGCCGCCGATCCCGTTGAAAAACCGGATCTCGTTAGCCGCGGCGGCGGGCTCTTCCTCCGGCTGCTCCTGGAGCCGCCGCCTGCGGTTCCGGTTGAGCAGGTGATTGGAGGAATTCTTTGCCGCCTCCGGAAATACCAGCGTTCTTGGGCAGGGCCCGCTCTGCACCTGTTCCTTCATGGTCCCGCAGCCGCCCTTGAAGATCATTCTTGCCACGGCGTAAAACAGGGGGATGTCTTCCGGATCCAGACTGTTGGTATTCACGATGAAAATATCATTGTGCCGGTGCAGGGCGTCATAGGTCTCGCTGGATTGCACAATCTCGGAAATCAGGGTATACAGCGGATTGGAGTAGCTGTTTTCCTCATGGCTCATGATGACCAGGTCCACCTTCAGATCCTTTAACCGCCAGTATTCTTGAGCCTTAAGGACCTCATACAGGATATCCACCTCGTCCTCTTTATTCAGTTCGACCAGAATAACGGGCCTGTCCCCCGAGATCCCGTAAGGCCATAAGCTTGACTGGCCTTTTCGGTTTTCCCGGATCATATCCCTGTAGTTTGATTTCTGGGCGCTCTTGTACAGGATATTTGAGATCATATCCTGGTACAGTTCCATTTCAGGCGCCTTGATATTCAGGTACTTGGTTTCCACCTGACTTCTGGTGAGGGCCAGCCAGAAGGCGGAATCGCAGGCTTCCATGTTGTCGTATTTGTCGATGAGCTCCATGATAGTCTCTTTGCTGCCGGCGGTAACGGTAACAAAAGCGATTTGCGCCGACTGCTCCGGATCGATTTTCAGCTTGATCCTCTGGCTGAAGACGGGGTCCAGCACCGCGCCCACGGTATTGGATAGCGGCTTTTCCCGCTCCAGGATCATTGGATGACAGACCGTATGGCCCCTTCCGATAAATTGCATCCGGTCCGTCTCATACTGGACGTCTTCCGCGATCTCGCCTGCGATGACCGGAACCTCCGCGATCCACATTTCCTTGTCGTCATGCCCTCTTGGCCTCCGGTTTGCCAGCAGCGCCCTGCGCTCGTGATCGTATTCCGTCCTGATGAACAGGTTGCTGAACGCGGGATGCGCCAGGTCGCTGCTCCTGGAGGCCAGGACTACCTCATAGTAGCTGGTGACCTCGATATAGCATGTTTCCTGGCCGTTGTTTTTTAATTCAAGCTTCCTGATTTCCACGTTATCGTCGGAGGCGACCACGACCTCGAGTGTCGTTTCCACGTCTCCGTCCGCCCTTTTAAAAACTGCCTTATCCGGGGTGAAAATGACCTCGTATTTATCCGGCAGCACATTAAAGGGAGAGTACGCCGCAGACCAGTACTGATCCGCAGTGACATTCTTGATATAGAAGAACATCCCGTAAGTGTCAAGGATGGGGTCTTCCCTCCATCTCGTAATGTCGGCGGTCTTGCTTCTGCTGTATCCCGTGCCTTTGTCAGTGAGCATCACCGAATAATTTCCGTTTGACAGGACATGGGTCTTCGGCAGCTCAAAGTCAGGCGCCGTAAACCGTCTGAAGGCTCCCTTGTCCCTGTAGATTCTGGCCTTGGTAATGGAGATTCTCTCTTTGTTGTCCTTCGTAAACAGGATATTCACCGGAACCTTTTCCTGAAGCAGCAGCCTTGCAGCCCTTATCTCCGGAATCGCGTGGAAACGCTCCTGCATGATGCAGCCGTTCAGATAATTGTTCAGCGCCAGCAGGCTCATGCCTTCATGATGGGCCATAAAGCTTTTTATGATCACCTTTTTCGACTGGAATCCCAGCCGCTCCGGCGTATAATCCGCCGCCTCGTAAAAGCCGTAAGACCCTTCCAGGCCTTCCGCCTTTAAATACCCGATGTTCTCATAAGCCTCCTCCGGGCAGACCAGAAGCGCCAGGAAGGTGGAATAGGGAGACGTCACCGCATCCTCCACCAGACCCCGCTTCAATCCCAGCCAGGGCACCCCGATCGCCTTGTACTGGTAATCCAGGTTGATATCCAGGGAATGGAAGGAGGACTCTGAAACTCCCCAGGGCATATTCCGTACCTTTCCGTATTTTTCCTGGCCCTTTACCACAAAGGAATAGGTCTCATCAAGCAGGGTGTTCCGGTAGCTTTTCATCAGCAGCAGCGGCATCATGTATTCGAACATGGTTCCGCTCCAGGAAACCAAGCCCTGGTAGCGGTCCACCACCGTCAGGAGCCTGCCCAGCATGAACCAGTGCTTCGGCGGGACCTCGCCTCTTGCGATGGCGATATAGCTGGCCTGCCGCGCTTCCGAGGCGAGGAGGTCGTAATAGGAATTGGTCAGCTTCTTTTCTTCCACATTATACCCGATGGCGAACAGCTGCCTGCCCTCGTTATATAGCGGCTTAAAGCTGATGGCCGCCGCCAGGCTTTCGATCCTTTCCAGCAGCTGGCTGTATTTTTCGGCAAAAGCTCGGCAGGACCTGTCCGATTCCAGCACCGCCCCGATGACTTCGTTCAACCATGCGAACCCCTTATCAAAGGATCCGTCCTTTACTTTTACCGTGGTCTTGTTCAACCGGTCCACCTGCTCCAATATCCGCTTGTTGGTTTCCGATACGGTTTCCAGGGACACGTTGGTCGCGAGGAGATCCAGCAGCTTTTCCGTCTCTTCCGCCAGCTCGCCGTGAAGCAGCTCCTCCGGCATTTCCACCGTCAGCGCCGCCCACGGTGTTAAAACGTTAATTTCCTCCTTGAACATCCTCCCCATGCGCTCCGCTTTGTTTTTCCAGACCGGCTTCCTGATATTTGCCGTAAGCCGGCCCCCCGCCAGGTCAATCAGCGTTTTGTTCCATTGGATCAGGCTGATTTCGCTGTCGTTCTCCATAAGATCAAAACAATCGAATTCGCCGGGAAGCGCTTCCCCGTCCTCAAGGCCGTTCCGGACCGTATCCCTGATCCCGGCGACGAACACCCTGTCCACCAGCGGTCTTGAAGAATAACCCTTCAGTCCCTCAGCCAGCGTGATCAGGTAGCAGACGAAATTCCCGCTATCCACCGTGGACACGTACAGAGGATGCAGAGGTTCCAGCATTCTGGTGTCGTACCAGTTGTACAGATGGCCGTTCCACTTTTCCATTTTCTCTATGGTGGTTACCGTCCTGGCAATGGAGTCGACGGTTTCCTTGATTCCGATATATCCCATGTCCCTGCCGGTAAGGGAGGCCAAAAGCCCCAGGCCGATATTCGTGGGAGAGGTCCGGTACGCGATCCCTCTTGGCGGATCCTCCTGGAAATTATCAGGGGCAAGGTAATTGTTTTTTGAATTGGTGAATTCTTCAAAGTACCGCCATGTCCTCCGGGTGATCTTCCTCAGCTCCTCCAGGTCCTCTTTCTTCAGCTTTTCCTCCTCAGCGCTGTCGTCCAGGCTGATGCGGTATGCGATGGAAGGCGATATTCCCCAGGCAATGAAAAGCGCCGAGGCGGCGATAAAGCCCTCCGGTTTCAGCCAGGATGCAAAAAAAACGATCAGGGCGCCGAAGACGATGCTCGGACCCATGGAAGTCCAGTAGCTTCTCAGCGTTCCGCTCTGCGCCTTTTCCACGTCCGCGGAAGTCACCCACTCCAGCATGTTCTTTTTGGACACGCAGACCCGGAAGAGGGTCACAAAAATGGCGTCCAGCATCCGCAGGGAATGGAACGGCAAAAATAAGACGCACAGGAGGAACTGGAACAGGGAGGATTTGATGCCGAAGAAGCCCGGCCGGTACCGCTTGATCCTGTCATATTTCAGCCGCCTCCTGAGCTCTTCCAGGAAGTTGAGGATCAAAGGAAGTCCCAGGACGAAAACGGCAAAGCCGGCCCAGATATTGCCGCTGCCGGGCAGGACGCTCATTCCCAGCAACAGGAGCGCCAGCAGCGCAGGCGTCAAGAGGCTTCTCCTTAAATTGTCGGCGATCTTCCACCGGGAGATAAAGGACAGCGGATTTTTGAGCTGTTCCTTTTTGCGGTTGTAAATTCTTCTTCTCAGCCAGGGGATCAGCTGCCAGTCGCCCCTGATCCACCTGTGGAGCCTCGCCATCCAGGAGCTGTATTTTGCAGGATAGGAGTCCACCAGCTCCAGGTCGGTGACCAGCGCCGCCCTGGCATAAGAGCCCTCCAGCAAGTCGTGGCTGAGGACGGCGTTTTCCGGGATTGCGTCCTTCAGCACGCTCTGGAAGGTTTTCAGCTCGTAGATTCCCTTTCCGGTGAAGATCCCTTCGCCGAAGAGGTCCTGATACACGTCTGAAATAGCGCTGGAATACGGGTCGATCCCCTCCTGTCCGGTATAGATCCTGGAAAAGACGGACTTGTTTGCGCTTTCGATATCAAAGGAGATCCGGGGCTGCATGACTCCGTATCCCTCTGTGACGATCCCCTTGTGACCGTCGACGACGGGCGTATTCAGCGGATGCGCCATGGCTCCGATCATTTTCTTCGCCATTCCGAAAGGAAGCATGGTATCCGCGTCAAGCGTAATGATATATTTGATCTCTGTCGCAGGCAGTTTTCCGTTGGAGTAAAAGATGATGCTGGTTTCCTGGGAGCCAAGGAGCATGTCGTTGAACTCCATCAGGGCGCCGCGCTTGCGCTCCCACCCGGTCCAGCTGTTGTCGCATTCATTGAACTTCCGCAGGCGGTTATAGAAATAGAACAGGTCTTTCCCGTCCTTCGCGTATTTCTGGTTCAGGCGCCGTATCCCATCCGCGGCGGTGTGCAGGACGCTTGTGTCGTTTTCTTTTGTAGGCCCGGCCGAATCCGAGAATGCGCCAAGCAGAGCAAAGTAAAGGTTCTGCTCCCGGTTTGCCAGGTAATGGCTCTCCATGTTTTCCAGCAGCTGTTCCACCCTTTTCTCATCGGAAAGTAAAGCCGGGACTACGACCATGGTGCACAGGCTGTCGGGAATCCCCTCCTTCAGCTCCAGGCGAGGAAAGAACGACGGTTTTTTTACCTTGCAGACCAGCCAGTTGGCAATGGAAACAGCAACCTCCGAAGCAGGGATCAGAACCACCGCGCCGGCGAGGACGACGAGCCAGGTATTCTCACCGCCGGGACTCCAGTAGGCATAGTCCATGACAAAGGCGACGATCAGCACGGTTAACAGTGTTATAAAGCCCAGGTAGAGTTTCCCCAGATTTTCCGAGAGCCAGGTTTTTGTTCTTTCCCAATCGCTTTTCTCTCCTTTTTGCCTGCTTTCCAACTGCTTCAGGCCGCGGCCCACCAGGTAATATCCCACATGGGACCGCTTACTGCACTGGTTTTCGTCCGCGTCACCGGCTTCCCTTGCTTCTCTGCACTCCGCAAAGGCTGACTTGGCAAGCTCGATGGCTTCCCTGGCAATATGGAGTTCCGACACACGGTGGGCCTTTGCAAGCATTCCAACCTTGTTTTTATAGTAATTCCGGGAGTCGATATTCATTAAGCCATAGACCCCTTCCGGGTCCTGTCTTAGGATCTTCTCAAGAAAGCTGATGTTTTCAAAGATTTCACACCAGTCAAAGCTTGAGAGATATTTCAGGCTGGCGATGCAGTTTCCCATGGAAACGGTGTAGACCGCCTGGACATTGTGCTCCTTTAGGGCGATGGATTCCGTCGTCGTGTTGTATTTATCGAGGTTTTCATCGATGTATTTCAGGATGCCGGAATAGTTGCGGCCCGACCTTCTCAAGCGGTAAAACAGATGCTCGATAAAAGAAGGGTTGACCTCGTCCATCGTCTTGATGCTGCTTTTAAACAGCTTGTTGATGGCTTTCAGGTCGACGTCTTCCTCGGTCATCCAATTTTCAAAGATCTCATCGGCAATGTTCCACTGGGCCTGCGCCTCTATGATCTTTTCGCTGATCCTCCGGACATTTTCAACGAGCGCAAGCTTGATCATGATGGGAATGATCCTGATTTCCCTTTCCAGCAGCACCGTGTGGGACTGATAGGCGTCCAGGTATTTGAGCAGCGTGCCGACTTCGATCTGTCCGTCCGTATGGGAAACCAGCTCCATGGCGATGGCAAGGATCCGGGCGTACCCCTTGGACCTTCCTTTGCCCAGGATGGGCAGGCTGTAATACTCTTTTTTGGTCAGGTCTCTCCTGATGCTCTTTACCTGCTCCTCGACGATATAGAAGTTATCCAGCAGCCATTCCGCCGCCGGAGGTACGGTCCGCTTCTGCGCCACGTCTTCGTTCAGGCTGTTGCATACGGATAAAATGGTGCTGTAGTTGTCGTTCATCCGCAGCATCGGCCAGCCTGCCGTATTATATTTTAAAGAAATGGAATGCTCCCGGGCAATGGTCCTGGCATGGTCCTCAAGCACCTCTTCCGACAGAGATGCGCCGTTGACCAGTATGTTCCTGTTTTTCTGCATTCGGAGCAAGACAAAAAACAATAGTACTGCAATGAATAAAGCACTACCGATTCCAAAAAAATAATAAAAATCCAAACCCAATTTTATATTCTCCTGAATCATTAACTTAAATTAAAATCATATATTATCATCTCCCCAATGCCGCCCGGCTATTCATAAATTTTCCAAGAAACCAGGAAGCTTCGCTGCCGGCGAAGGGAAAATTTACCGGGGATGCAGGAAAACAGATCCCGTATGTTTTACTTTTGGGATTGGATGTATTATAGTATAAGATGTGTGTTGATTCGGCTGCCGCGGCTATACAGGCACTGCAAATAAATTGAAAGTGAAGCGGCATTGCAGCGACGGAAAGTTAAGACGGGTGTATTTATGAAAACGGATAAGACAATGTTATATGGGTTTCTATTGCTATTGGAATGCCTGCTTTGGGGGGTCGGCAATCCTGTTATGAAAATCGGCTTAGGCGTAATCCCGCCTCTTTTTTGTTTGTCTGTACGTTATATTCTGGCATTTCTTATATTCATGCTTTTTTTCGCTAAGCGGGTATTTGCCAACATGACAAGAAAACATCTGGCCCCTTATCTGATCATATCGGCATTTACGGCGGCTTCCTTCATCGCCTCCGCATTTGCGCTGATCTATACCACTGCAACGAATACGGGTTTCCTGATGTCAACGGCCGTTATCTTTACGCCGTTTTTGTCCTATCTCATCCTGAAATCAAAAATTGAGAAAAAGCACATCCTGCCGATCATCATTGTGACGGCCGGCCTTTATCTGCTGTGCAGCGGCGGCGGCAGATTTGATTTCGGTCCGGGAGAGTTTTTTGCATTGCTCTGCGCGATAAGCGGAGCCGGTATGCTGGTTTTCAGCTCGAAATACCTTCAGGAAATGGACCCTCTTACCACTACGGTTATGCAAACGGGATTTGCCGGGCTGTTTTGCGTTATCTTTGCGTTGATCTTTGAAGACATACCAAATTTAACAGAAATCCCGCCGGTGGGATGGGGTGTGATCATCTATCTGGCCATTGGATGTACCTGCCTGGCATACCTGTTTCAAAACATGGCACTGCGCCATGTATCAGCCACTTACGTTGCGCTGGCCTTCTGCTCCGAGCCAATTTTTACAGCGATCGCTTCCTGGTTTTTACTCGGCGAACTGTTATCCGCGAAAGGGTTTATCGGCGCAGCCCTGATTATGGCAAGCATCATTATGGCATCCCTTTCGCCGGAGGAGACGCAGAAACCGCAAACTGCGCATGGGGCACAAGAGGAGCCGACGGCGCAAGAAGGCGGTCAATCACTTCAGGAAACACAAGAAGAGCAGCTGGAGATATGACCAGCCATTATCCCTGTAACGTGATAAATTATATCTTGATTTTATCTCTATATCGTGATATAACAATGTTAAGAAGGAGGTATGGAAAATGCCGGTAATTACCAGATTCTATGGGATCGTAATTAAAATGCAATTACTTGGAAAAGAACATAGCCCGCCGCATATTCACGTTATTTATGGAGAATACTTCGGTTCTATCAGCATTCTGACGTTTGAAATGACGGTAGGAGACCTGCCGGCAAAAGTCCTGTCTATGGTACGGAAATGGACTAAGAAATATCAGCGGGACTTGCTTGATATGTGGAACACACAGCAGTTTAAATCATTACCACCTCTTGAAAAAGCCACAAGGCATTATATCGAAGAAGAAAAAGCGGAGTATGTTTTCCATAGGGTAAAAACAGTTGCGGCTTTACCGGGTTATATGCTATTAGTACATTTTTTAGACGGTACTGCTAAGCAATATGATGTAAAACCACTGTTTCAAAGGTTTGAAGTATTTAATCAGATCACTGATCCTGCTATATTTTCCTCAGTCGTTGTAGACAGAGGCGGCTTTGGGATATCATGGAACGACGATGTTGACTTGGCGTGCAATGAATTATGGAATAACGGCACAGAAATCTCCACGCCGTTTGATAATCTCATTGCTTTCGGCGATGCAACCGATTTATGGAATTTACATGAAAGTACTTTAAGAAAAGCCGTATCCTACGGCAAATTGATTGATGGAGTCGATGTTAGAAAATTCGGCAAGCAATGGCTGATTACCAGGGCAGCAATGGTCAGAGAATATGGACAGCCGCCGGACGGTAACGAAAAGAAGGCTTAGTCAGCCTTCTTTCCTTATTTTTTTATTTTAATTGCATAAAAGGATGTCGTTTGAATACTGTTACTGGATGTCAAATTCGCAGTGGACGATGGCCGTGATCTCTTTATCCAGGGAGTAGGTATCGTTCATCCCGTAATCGGAGACTTCGTTTGAATACCGAGGCGTGATCTGGATGACCCCCATATCGGCGTATTTCAGCTTTCCGAGCTTACTTCCCGCGTTTTCCGCGATCATTTCCGCGCGCTTCGTGGCGTCTTTGGTGGCCTCGGCCAGCATAGTCACCTTCAGGTCCGCGATCTTGGTATACATGTACTGGGGTGCGTTGGACTGGAACTGGATGCCTTCATTGATGAGCTCGGTGATGTTCCTTGATATTTCCGTGATCTTGTCGATCTCTCCGGAGCTTATGGTAACCGTTTGGTTCAGCTCATAATAATCGATGTCGCTGGAGTATATGCCGTTGGGCAGCATTATGTACTGCGGATAGGTGTTGATTGAGGAAAAGACGATGGCGTCATTCGGAACACCCTGGCCTATGAGATACTCCTGGACTTTGCCCTTGTCAGTTTCCAGAATTGCGTAAGCTTCCTGCAGCGTCGGTGATTTTGCGGAGAAGTTCCCGGTCCAGACGATCAGGTCGGAAGTGATCTCCTGCTTGGCCGAACCTGTCACGATGAGCCTGTTGGTGCCGCCTTTAACTGCTTTCACCCCGTCCACCAGAATCAGCGACGCGGCGACCATGGCTGCCGCAACGATGACTGCAATGATAATGTTTGCTGTGATCTTGCTTTTTAGTTCATTCATTTTGTGTAATCCCTAACCCTTTCTTTTTTTATATTGCTGATGTTTTAAATTACTTTT
>DATMXY010000476.1:0-2369 GCA_035561275.1 Anaerovoracaceae bacterium
AATATGTTCCTGGCGGCGTACATATACTTAAATGACCGGAAAATATTACATGAGCCGGATGGCAGCATCACTGGCAGGCGCCCGCCTGCGTTCGTTTAGCAGGTGAAAATGATATGAAAAATAACGATTTCCATACCTTCAGCGGGTATATGAAAAAAGAAGAGAATCTGCTTTCGGCGTCCATGGAGGACTATCTTGAGATGATTTACCGGCTGTCTAAGGATACCGGCTTTACACGGATCAACGAACTGGCGGAAGCGCTGAACATCCACCCTCCGTCGGCCACCCGGATGGTGCAGAAGCTTGGCATGCTGAATTTAATTCAGTATGAAAGATACGGTGTGATCCTGCTGAGAGCGGAAGGAAAAAGACTTGGGGAGCTGCTGCTGAACAGGCATAACACCATCGAATCATTCTTCCGGCTGTTCGAGCTCAATGAGGAAAAGATCCTGACTGAAGCGGAAAAGGTGGAGCATACCTTGAGCGATGAAACCGTGAAATGCTTCGAACGGTATATTTCCTTTGTAAAAGAAAACCCTGACGTACTGAAAAGGCTGCACGAATTTAAAAAATAAATCATCCGTCAATGGATCGCCTTCTTCCGGAACCTTTTCCCTTCAATTTCCACACTGGTAATCGCAATTAATGCATTCCTGTCAAATCCGCCCACGATGTCCTTCAGTTTTGCGATTTCAAGCCGGGTCACCACCACGAAAATAACAAAAGACCGGTTTTCGTCATCGATACTTTCAAAGATCGTGTATTCCCGTCCCAGCCGGTCCCGTATTGCTTCGGAAATATCCTCGTAATAATCCGACAGGATCAAAACGCTCTTTGTTTCGTTGATCCCGTCTATCGTTACGTCGATGGTTTTATAGGCGACAAAATATGCGATAAGGGAGTACATGGCGTTATCCCATCCGAATACGACGCCGGCGCCGCTTAAGATAAAAAGATTGAAAAACATTACGATTTCACCGACAGTGAAAGAAGTCCGCCGGTCTAAAATGATAGCAATGATCTCCGTGCCGTCGAGTGAACCGCCGCTTCTTATGATCAAGCCGACGCCGGCGCCCAGGATAACGCCTCCGAACAGCGCGGCCAGAATATATTCTTCCGTCAACCCCGGTACGGGATGCAGGACGGAAACCCCGACGGAAAGGCAAAACACCGCGTACAGAGTCGACAGGGCGAAGGTCTTGCCGATCTGGCGGTAACCCCAATATAAAAAGGGCAGGTTGAGAAGAATCAGAAAAACCGCCATGGGAAAGCCGCTGAGATAGGAAGCCATGATGGAGATCCCTACGACGCCGCCATCGATGATATTGTTCGGTATTAAAAATATTTCCAGCCCGATCGAGGCCAGCGCCGCTCCGAAAGTAATTGCCAGTATTTTATAAAGGACTCTGATTACCGGATGCCTTCGTCTGTTTTTTCTGTGGTCTTTTCTTTCAATGCTGATGTTCGCTTCGCCGTTCTTGTCCATTTCTCACCCTTGATCGTTTTTTTTTATCCTCCGCAGCATGAGGTATTCTCATGAGGGTATTTCTTTCGTTTAGCTTTCCCCAAAATTAAAACACATCAACATGAAAGTTTCCGTTACGAATGGAATGATTTTCAGTTTTGTGGGAAGAATAGTAACAAATTCTAAATTTGAAAGGAGTATCGAAATGAAAACACTCATTGCTATCATAATCAAGTTTGTCGGAGTCTGCGTGGCGGCTTGGATCGCCTTTATGGTATTCGGTACGGTTGCGTTCTGGACAGTATTTCTCATAGCCTGTGCGGTAACGGTTTTAAATTACCTGATCGGAGACCTGTGGGTGCTGCCGAATTGGGGGAATATCTGGGCTTCGATCATTGACGGGATCCTGGCGGGAGGAACTGCGTGGGTCATCCTGTATTATACGCCGGTGACTAATAATTATTATAACTGGCTATGGGTCTTTGCAGTGATCATAGCGGTTGCAGAGTTTTTCTTCCATATGTATCTGTTCAACGCGCATGTTGTGGAAAAGAAGAGATCTGATTCTGCTCTGTACAAAAAAGACAAGCTGAATTATAATACGGAACATGGCGGCGAACTGTTCCCGTATTCCCGCAGGTTCAATTCCGGAGGGAGTTCAGATTTGCAGAGTAACAGATTAAATAATGAAAATACTTTCGGAGATTCCGGATACGACGCCAGCGACAGCGATACCGGCGGAGACTGGTATAACGACGTTAAACCCAGCAACAGCGCTGATAATAGCACCCGTTACGGCGTAAGCGGCAGCCAAAGCCAAAACAGAGGCTCCGATAAAGGCGGCGGCGGATCCGGCGGGAGAAACGGCAAAAATAAAACAAAGTAAATATCCATTCATGAATTC
>DATMXY010000477.1:0-12421 GCA_035561275.1 Anaerovoracaceae bacterium
AAATAAATGGAAAAGGGAATAGCGGCCTTTTTCTTTGTTTTTTGTATGCGGTATCCATTATTGGTTCGGGCCCATCGGTTACGGATAAAAGGAGGATTGTTTTGAAAAAATTAAATACTGTACGGATTCTGCTGCTGGCGACCTTAATGGCGTTGAGCGGCAGTGTCGTGGCTTTTGCGGAAGGCGCCGGGGAAGGCCACAATCTGGGCGAACTGCTTCCTGTCTGGAGCGTATTGCCTTTTGTGGGCATGTTGCTTTCCATCGCGATTTTTCCGCTGGTCAAAGCGGAGTGGTGGGAGCATAACGAGCTGAAGGTCGTTATCTTTTGGTCTGCGGTATTTCTGATTCCGTTCGGGATCAATTTCGGTGGGAATACTCTGGTTTTTAGTCTTCTGGAGATTTTGCTGCTGGATTACCTCCCCTTTATTGTGCTGCTGTTCGGCCTGTTTGTGGTGGCGGGCGGGATCATCCTGAGGGGGACCCTTATAGGAACTCCGAAGGTGAACCTCGTGCTGCTGCTCATCGGCACCCTGCTTGCAAGCTGGGTGGGAACCACCGGAGCGAGCATGCTCATGATCCGGCCTGTCATCCGGGCGAATCAATGGAGGCAGAAAAAGGCCCATGTTATCATATTTTTCATATTCCTGATCTCAAATATCGGGGGATGCCTGACCCCTGTCGGGGATCCGCCCCTGTTCCTTGGATTTTTAAGGGGCGTTCCGTTCTTCTGGACCATGAGGCTGTTCCCGATCTTTGTCTTTAATGCGGTAATTCTGTTAGCCGTCCTGTTTTTATTGGACAGCTATTACTATAAAAAAGAGCTTGCAGCCGGCAGGCGCCCGGAAGACCTCAGCGGAGACGTCCCCAAAGAGCCGCTTAAGATAGGAGGCGCGCAAAACCTGATCTTTATGGCGATGATCGTAGGAGCCGTAATACTCAGCGGATTGCTGCCGAATTCGCCTGTCTTTGCGGATCAGGCCACGGGAACGCTTTACGGGCTGCAGGTCTACGAAGGCGTCGTAGTCTCTTACAACAGTTTGATACAGATGGCGATCATTCTGATCGCGGCGTTCCTGTCCCTGAAGATTACGCCGAAGACTGTGCGGGAGGACAACTGCTTTACCTATGCCAGCATCAAAGAGGTAGCGACTTTGTTCATCGGCATCTTTATTACGATGATGCCGGCGCTCGCAATTCTGAAGGCCCGCGGGACTGAGCTGGGACTGGCGGATCCTTATCAATTCTTCTGGGCTTCCGGCGCGCTGTCTTCCTTCCTGGATAATGCGCCGACCTATCTGGTGTTCATGACGACGGCAGCTTCGCTGGGAGCCGCGGAGGGGCTTGCGACCTCAGTCGGCGTGATTGCCCCCGGCATCCTGCTTGCGGTTTCCGCCGGCGCCGTGTTTATGGGAGCCAATACCTACATAGGCAACGCGCCGAACTTTATGGTCCGCTGCATCGCGGAGGAAAATAAAGTCGTTATGCCCAGCTTCTTCGGCTACATGGGATGGTCCATCTGCTTCCTGATTCCGCTTTTCATCATCGACACTCTGATCTTCTTCCTGTAGAAATAGAACGTGCTTTGTGCGCCGACTTAATATTATAAATTCAAGGGGCTTCCGATTCTTGTTCGGAAGCCCTTATCAAATAGCGCCGTTTATTCAAATTTTTTCGTAGCGTTCAGATATTTTCCCAGAATTCCGATATTCGCATAATACATGGAATATTTATCGTCTTTCTTCACCTGGACCAGATCGGCGTCCGTCAGCTTTTTTATATGCTGAGAGATGGTCGCCTGAGAATAGTCAAAGGCCGCGACCACGTCCTTGTTGCATACGGGAGTCCTGTTCCTGTTGTTTTGCATGATAAACCGGTAAATTTTGATTCTGGCGGGATGGGCCAGAGCGTCGGATACTTTTGCAATCAGTAATATTTCTTCTTCCTGCAGATCGTCGGCTTCTTTTCTAAGTCTCATAGCAGATCTCCTTCTGTTACTAGCTCGCCCAATTTGCAAGGCAAATTGTCGGCGAACTTATGCAAAGAAATCACAAATCTTTGATTTGTAGATTTCTACTGCTATCGTCTATTAGCGATGTACTTTTCAATTATAACGACTGCACAGAACCCAGTCAATATCAAAATAGATGCCGCCGCCGTACAGGATGCAAAAAAATTTGCAAATGCCCAATAATTTGCACCGTCAAAAAATTCGTGGTATGCTATTAATATAGCTTTTAAAGGGCTTATTAAAGACGTTGAAATTTCAGAATTTACCGGGGAAGGAGACGCCATGAAAATAAGAGAATACGAATATATCATGCAGAAGGTCCTGCAGCTGGTCGAGGAAGGCGTTCATGTGCTTGACCGTGAAGGCAATACGATCATCTATAACGATGCGATGGCACGGCTGGAAAAGATGCAGAGAAAAGGCGTGCTGCGGCGCCCCTTCAAGGAAGTGTTCAAAAATATCAGCGACGAGGAGAGCACGCTGCTGCAGGCGCTGCACCATAAAAAGATAACCCTGAACAAGCAGCAGACGTACCTGAACCGCGACGGTATGGCTATCAACGCGATCAACAGCACCATACCCGTTATTTACAACGATGAAGTCATAGCCGCCATCGAGGTTTCGAAGGACGTGACCTATATCAGGCAGATGTCCAACACCATACTCGACCTGCATAAAGAAAAGCTGGAGCCGGAACATTCAAAATCCCACCGGATCAGAAAATACAGCTTCAACAACCTCGTCGGACAGAATAAAAGATTCCTGGAAACCGTTGAAACTGCCAGAAAAGCGGCAAGAAGTCCCGCTTCGGTCTTACTGTACGGGGAAACCGGAACGGGGAAGGAGCTCATTGCACAGAGCATTCACTTTGACAGTGCCAGAAGGGATAAACCTTTCCTGGCGCAGAACTGCGCAGCCTTACCGGAGAGCCTGCTGGAAGGGATCCTTTTCGGCACGGCGAAAGGCGGATTTACCGGCGCCATCGACCGGGAAGGCTTGTTTGAACAGGCGGACGGCGGGACATTGCTGCTGGACGAAATCAGCGCCATGCCCTATGAACTGCAAGGAAAACTGCTGAGAGTCCTGCAGGAGGATTATCTCCGCAGAGTCGGCGGCACAGAAGACATCCCCATCGACGTCCGGATCATCGCAACCATCAATGAAAGGCCGGAACAGCTCATCCAGAGCGGGAAGCTGAGAAAAGACCTGTTTTACAGGCTGAACATCATCAGCATAGATTTGCTGCCGCTCAGGGAGAAAAAAGACGATATTCTGCTTTTGGCCGGTAAATTTATTGAAAAATACAATAAGCGCTATGGAAAAAAAATCAACGCCCTTTCGGAAGGCGCAAAGGAAAAGCTGCTCCACTATGATTATCCGGGAAATGTAAGGGAACTGGAAAATATCATAATGGCCGCGATATCGATGGCCGACGGAGAGCAAGTCCTGACGGAGAAACACATATTGCTCAATAATGAGGATAAGGACGTAACGAAAGGAGCTTACGACTTCTCTCAGGCCGGTATGGACTGGTATCTGGAAAGTATGGAGAAGGAGATGATCACATTCGCTCTGGCAAAATACGGCCGCAACATTTCCAAAGCCGCTGAATTTTTAAGGATCAAAAGGCAGACGCTGCAGCACAAAATGAAGAAATACCAGCTTTGACGCCTGCGTCTGGCAGCCGCTCCGAGCGGACGGAGCAAGATGCAAATATCTCGGCATAATTATGCAAAATAATTGGCATTTACAGGATATTATTAGAGGAAACTAAGACAGGCCCACAATCGGGACCTGTCTTTTTATTGCATATCTATACAACTACGAAAGAATATCCGGAGATTTGAGCGTAATGCCATATCAATTCAAAGAAGGCGGATTTTGGCATGCGTATTGCTTTAGAAAAGTATATCATCGTGAAGCCGTTCAATACTAAGAATGATCGGATACAAATAATCAAAACGTGATAAAGGAGTAAAGAAGATGGAAAATGTAAAGGTAATAATTTGGGGCCTTGGAGCAATGGGTTCCGGTATGGCTGAAATGCTGCTGAAGAAAAAGGGCGTCGAAATCGTAGGAGCAGTCGGCAGGGGAAGCAAGATCGGGAAAAGCATGTACGACTTACTTTCTGTAGACAGAGGCGACAGGCCGGACGTGATCATCGGCTCTCCGGAGGACGTTATAAAAGAGAAAGCCGCAGACATTGTGCTGTGCTGTACGGACTCCTTTACAAAGGTGGCCTTTGACCGGCTGAAATTCGTTCTGGAAAAGAAAATCAACGTGGTTTCCAGTGCAGAAGAAATGTCCTATCCTAAGGCACAGTCTCCTGAGTTTGCAAAAGAGCTTGACAGAATCGCGAAGGAAAACGGCGTTTCCATATTGGGCACAGGAATCAACCCCGGATTGATCATGGATTTACTTGTAATCCTCTGGACGGGCTGCTGCGAAGAAGTCGAACATATCGTTTCAAGAAGAGTAAACAGCTTATCTCCGTTCGGACCGGTCGTAATGGAAGAACAGGGAATCGGCATCACCGAGGAAGAGTTCAGGAATGGAGTAAAAACCGGCAAATTATCCGGACACGTTGGCTTCCATGAATCCATCAATATGATCGCAGACGCCATCGGCTGGAAGGTCGACAAAGTGACCCAGTCCATGGAGCCCATCGTTACCGACGTTGACAGAAAATCGCCGTACGGCTTTGCGAAAGCGGGCAATGTCGCGGGCTGCGCCATGAAGGGCTACGGCTATGTGGACGGTGAACTGAAGATTGAAATGGATCATCCGCAGCAGATCGAGCCGGAACAGGTCGGCGTTCAGACCGGCGATTACGTCATCATCAAGGGAACCCCCAACGTCAACATGGTCAATTCCCCTGAAATCCCAGGCGGAATCGGAACTATCGCCATGTGCGTCAACATGATTCCCCACATAATCAACGCAAGACCCGGACTCCACACCATGATCGACCTGCCGGTTCCGAGAGCTATTATGGGAGATATGAGGGACCTGATCAGCCCGGAAGCTAAAATTGTAAAATAGAGGAAAGAAAATGATTAAAAAAGGTGAATGGGTGAGAATCCATAAGATCATATTGGAGCCGTCGGAGAGAGCTCCCCAGGTTCCGGAGGATACCAAAAAGGTACCCCTGGAAATGTGGGATAAGGGCTTTCTGCAGGCGGACGCAAATATCGGAGACGAAGTATCCATTGAAACGGTAACAGGAAGAGAAGAAACGGGAACGCTCATTGAAATTAATCCATATTACGACCATAGCTTCGGAAAGTTTATTCCGGAACTTCTTGCCATAGATAAACAGGTCAGGGCAATTGTATTCGGAGGTGAAGAGAAATGACAGCAGCCAACGATTATAATGCGGTGATGGCAAGGAAGGCCGAAATCATGCTGAAATCGGTGGGGATCGACTATTCAAAATTTGAAAGCGGCTCCATCGCCTTTGATTATGAAAAAATGATGCGGGAAACAGGGTATACCCTGGAGGAGATGCAGAACATACAATACAGCGTCAATGTCGGCAATACTCCCGTACTTGAACTGAAAAACCTGACCGCCCTCGCCAGAAAATGCGCGCCCGCGGGAAAGGGCGCCAGGATCTTCATTAAGGATGAAGCGGCCAACCCGTCGGGAAGCTTTAAGGCAAGAAGAGCGGCCAACGCGGTATACCATGCAAAAAGACTGGGCTATAAAGGCGTTATCTCCGCTACCAGCGGAAACTATGGCGCTGCAGTCGCATCCCAGGCAGCCATCGCCGGACTGAAGTGCATCATCGTCCAGGAATGTTACGATTCCAAAGGAGTCGGGCAGCCTGAGATCGTAGAAAAGGCAAGAAAATGCGAAGCCTTGGGAGCGGAAGTCGTTCAGCTTTCCGTGGGCCCCGAGCTGTTCTATAAATTCCTGCTGCTGCTGGAGGAAACAGGATACTTTAACGCTTCGCTTTATACGCCTTTCGGTATAGCCGGTGTGGAGACCCTTGGTTATGAGATTTCCATGCAGTTCAGAGAAAAATACGGAAAGGACCCCGACGTCGTCGTCTGCACCAACGCGGGCGGGGGCAACCTCACCGGTACGGTAAGAGGCCTGATCAAGGCAGGAGCGGCATCAAAGGTCGTCGGCGCAAGCGTGAATCTCGCCGGGCTGCATATGGCTTCCGACGGGCAGTTCAACCGGAAATCCTTTACCACAGGCCATACGGGATTCGGCATGCCGTTTTCCTCCTGGCCGGACCGTTCCGACGTACCGAGATCTGCGGCAAGACCGCTGAGATACATGGACCGTTATGTCACGATTGCCCAGGGTGAGGTCTTCTATATCACGGAAGTACTGGCAAGCCTGGAAGGTCTGGAAAAGGGCCCTGCCGGAAACACCGCTTTGGCGGCGGCATTCGCCATCGCGCAGGAAATGGATCAGGATCAGATAATCCTTGTCCAGGAGACGGAATACACCGGAGCCGGCAAGCACATTCAGCCCCAGCTTTCCTTTGCGCGGGACAACGGGATAGAGATCTTTTTCGGCGATCCGGTTGAAGAGGTGCCGGGAAAGAACATCATACTGCCCTTCCATCCGTCCCTCATCAAAGCGAGGGACGTGGATCTGGATCATATGAGAAGATCCCTGATCAAGACAGCGGTGAATACCTATAAGACTGAACCGACGGAGGAAGACATCGCTTTCCTTGCGGAAGAAACGAAGTCTTCCGTGGAGTTCGTTAAGGAAGTTCTCAAATCGTTGTAAACTCAAGAAAGGATATCATTATGAAAAGAGCAGATGATTTTCAGGAGAGAAGAAAACACATCGCGAACCTAACCGACGAAGAGCTTTATCAAAGGTTCTGGAAGTTAACGGAGCAGGTGGTAGACCCTCTTCTCGAATTGGGAAAAAAGAATACGACGCCGTCCATCGAGCGCTCCGTATTGCTCAGAATGGGGATATCTTCCCTGGAAACAAAGCCCATCGTCGAAGGCTGCATGGACAGGGGCCTCATAGGCAAGGGAGCTGGCCATGTCGTATATAAATTGGCAAAAGCAAAAAATATCACCGTTCAGGAAGCCGGAACCCTCCTTGCACAGGGCAAAGGCTGGGATGAAGCGACCGCATTATTCAAAGGAGGGAAATAAGGATGAGCGATATGAAACTGAATCATAACGAAAAGCTGGATGTCGAAAATATCCTGAAAGACCTCGACAAATACAGACCAAAGAGAAGAGGCTGGACCTGGAGAACCCCGGAAGCGAATCTGCACATGGGGCCTTTTGAGTACCATGACGCGACAGCTCCGCTGAAGAATGGGATCGGCGTTCCTTCCTCCAAATATTTTGACGGCATCGATCCGCAGCCGGCTCCGGTCATCACGACGGAAATCGCGTCCGGACGTTTTGAAGACGATATCCGCCGCATGAGGATGGCGGCCTGGCACGGCGCGGACCACATCATGGTCATCAGAACCGCCGGACAGTCCCATATGGACGGCCTCATCGAAGGGACGCCGCAGGGAATCGGAGGCGTTCCCATCACGAGAAAGCAGGTCAGGGCGCAGAGAAAGGCCCTTGACCTCATCGAAGAAGAAGTGGGCAGGCCTGTCAACTACCATTCCTATGTGTCCGGAGTAGCAGGGCCCGAAGTCGCCGTCATGTTCGCGGAAGAGGGCATCAACGGCGCTCATCAGGATCCCCAGTACAACGTATTATACAGAAATATCAATATGGTCCGTTCCTTCGTGGACGCCTGCGAATCCAAGAAAGTGCTGGCTTGGGCGGATATCGCGCAGATCGACGGAGCCCACAATGCCAACGCTACGGCGAGACAGGCGTGGAAAGTCATGCCGGAACTCATCGTACAGCACTCCATCAATTCCCTGTTTTCGGAAAAGGTGGGCATCAAGCCCTCCAACATCTGCCTGTCGACGGTTCCCCCGACAGCTCCGCCTGCGCCGTGCGTTTACATGGACCTGCCTTACGCGGTAGCGCTGCGCGACATCTGCGACAGGTACAGAATGAGGGCGCAAATGAACACCAAATACATGGAAGCCTCCGCCAGGGAAGCCACGGTGACTCATGTTCTGAACATGCTGATCTCTAAGCTGACCCGCGCGGATATCCAGTCCACGATCACGCCGGACGAGGGCAGAAACGTCCCCTGGCATATTTATAACATTGAAGCCTGCGATACAGCAAAGCAGACCCTGATCGGCCTGGACGGCCTGATGGAGATGATCGAGCTGAAAAAGGACGGCCCGCTGGGAGAAAAAGCAAGAGAAATCAAGGAAAGAGCGCTTCTGTTCATGGAAGAAATCGTTGAATCAGGCGGCTACTTCAAGGCAGTTGAAGAAGGTTTCTTTGTAGATTCGGGACTGTATCCGGAGAGAAACGGAGACGGCATTGCCAGAAAGTCCGACGGCGGTATCGGATACGGCTATATTTATGAAAGGGACGAAGATTACATGGCTCCCGTAACCGGTCACTACGGATATAACAACGTGGAACAGTACGGCGGAGATTTAAAGAATCCGTCCGCATTGATCGGCGGCTGTACCTTCGAAGATCCTGACAAAATCGTATTCATCGACGAACTGGATGAAGTGGATAATGTAAAGGTTCGTATGGAAGAAACCGCAAAGTACAGAAACAGCAACCTCACCAAGCCTGAAATGGAATGGATGGCCGATGGTACTGTCATGATGAACATGTTCATCCCTGCCAACAGAAGAGTTGCCGAAGTGGTTGCCGTTGAGATCGCCAAGAAGATGAATCTGGAAGAACCTGAAGTCATCAACAGAGAAGTCCTGCAGGAAGCGGAAGGAACCAGGATCGAATTGAAGGGTAAAGTTCCGTTTGATATCGATCTCTCCACCATTGTCATTCCGCCGGAACCGCACCTCTTGAGCGATGACGAAATCAGAGCGGATATCGAAAAGCATTCGATGAAGATCGTCTGCGGAACCGTAGGAGAAGACGAGCACTCTGTAGGACTCCGCGAGATCATCGACATCAAGCATGGCGGAATCGAAAAATACGGCATTGAAGTTCACTACCTCGGAACTTCCGTACCGGTCGAAAAGCTGGTAGACGCCGCAGTCGAGCTGAAAGCCGACGCGATCCTGGCTTCCACCATCATCAGTCATGACAACATCCACTACAAGAACATGAAGAGAATCCATGAGCTGGCAGTGGAAAAGGGAATCCGTGACAACGTGATTATCGCTGCAGGAGGAACCCAGGTCATTCCTGAAGAAGCCGTAAAGACCGGCGTTGACGCCGGTTTCGGAAGAAACAGCCACGGAGTTGATGTGGCAACGTTCCTGGTTGAAAAGCGCCGCGAAATGCGCAAATAAAAATTAAGCGCCGTGCCGGGAGAATGAACCACGGCACGGCGCTTTTATATTAATGTTCAGGGGCGCGGAGGGCAAAGAAACTATGATAGAGACAAACCGCCTTTTCATTTTGGAAGCAGTTGAATCGGAAATCCCTGCGATCATCGAGCTGGAAAGTCATAAAGATAATCGTGATTTCCTCTGGATCGGTACCTATGAGGAGCACAAAGCCGAAATAGAGGACAAAAATCATCATCTGCTTGTCTTCAAACGAAAAGAGGATCGGGTCATAATCGGATACGCTTTGATCAGGCTGAATTTCAAATCTGAAGTTTTGGAACTCCGGAGGATTGCGATCTCGGAAAAGGGAAAGGGCTACGGCAAGGAAGCCATGCTCGCGCTGCTGAAATATGCGTTTGAAGAAAGAAATATAAACCGTTTCTGGCTCGACGTATATCCCGATAATACAATCGGGATTCAATTATATGAGGGGCTTGGAATGCATCGCGACGGAGTGCTGAGACAAAATTATAAGGCAGAGAGAGGATATCTCGATCAAATCATCTATTCCATGTTGAAAAGCGAATATTTACGATTTATCGATTCGGAAGAGGAGAATAGAAATGAAGGTTGACGTCATGGTTGCCGAAATCGGCTCAACCACCACAGTAGTAAATGCATTTCATCAAATTAATACGAATGATCCCATTTTCCTTGGACAGGGGCAGGCGCCGACTTCGGTCCTGGACGGCGACGTCCGGATCGGCCTTCAGGGCGCCCTTGACGACCTCCGAAGCAAGCTGGAAGTGAATACGCTGGATTACGGCGAAATGCTGGCGACCTCCAGCGCCGCGGGCGGATTGAAGATGACCGTACATGGACTTGTTTACGATATGACGGCAAGGGCTGCCAAGGAAGCGGCTTTGGGAGCGGGCGCCATCATCCATTACGTGACAGCGGGAAAATTGAGAAGGACAGATCTGGCGAAAATCAAGGAAATCAAACCGAACCTCATTTTACTTGCGGGAGGCGTCGATTTCGGTGAAAGGGATACCGCCATTTATAATGCGGAAATGATCCGCAGCATGGACTTGAAAACTCCGGTGATCTATGCCGGAAATATTGAAAATCAGGAAGAAATCAAACTCATCTTTGACGAAGAGAGCGGAGTCAAGTTATATATTGTTGATAATGTATATCCCAAAATCGACGATCTGAACGTGGAGCCGGCCCGGAAAGTGATTCAGGACGCCTTTGAGGAGCATATCATCCACGCGCCGGGAATGGAGCATGTGCGGGACATGGTAGGCGGCCCCATCATTCCGACGCCGGGGGCGGTCATGGAAGCCACGAAGCTGCTTTACGAATGCATCGGGGACTTGATCGTTCTCGACGTGGGCGGCGCGACCACGGACCTGCATTCCGTCACCGAGGCTTCCGATGAAATTTCCCGGATCCTTGTAAGCCCGGAACCGAAGGCCAAGCGGACTGTGGAAGGAGATCTGGGCGTTTATGTCAATATGAAAAATATCATTGAGGTCATCGGCGGAGAGGAAAAGCTTGCAGAGGAATTGAGCGGGCTGGACGTTAAAAAAGTGATGGAAACCTACAAGGCGATCCCGAAAACCGCCGACGAAGTGCGGTTTGTGGAACGGCTTACGAAAGAGGCGGTACTGAAAGCGGTGGAACGGCATGCGGGCAAAATCCGCTATGTGTACGGACCGTCGGGGAGAACGACGCTGGCGGAGGGAAAAGACCTGACCCAGGTCAGATATATCGTGGGGACCGGCGGAGCGCTGACCCGGCTGCCCCACAGGGTCGAGATCATGAAGGCGATCACGGAAAGCAATATCACAGGCTTGAATCTGTACCCCGGGCAGCATGCGAAAATCCTGGTGGACAACGATTACATCATGGCGTCCCTGGGAGTGCTGTCGAAGAAATATAAGGAATCAGCCGTTAAGCTGCTGGAAAAGAGTCTGGAAACGCAGTTCCAGAGAAACGGAGAATAAGAAATGTATCCAAGACTGACAGTCGATCTGAAAAAATTAAAAGAGAATCTGGATGCGGTGAGCAGAATAACGAAAAAACAGGGCGGCTGTACGCTGATGATTGTTACGAAAGGTCTGTGCGCGGACGCCAAAATGGCCGAAATTGTGCTGAATCATCCGGAAGTGGATTTTATAGCGGATTCCAGAATCCAAAACATCAAGACCTATGCGGGTTTTGGCAAGGAAACCGTTTTGCTGAGACTGCCCATGGCCAGCGAGATTTCCGACGTCATAAAATACGTGGACCTAAGCTTTAATTCGGAACTGGAAACCATAAAACTGCTTGATGAAGAGGCCGGAAAGCAGGGTAAGATACATAAGATACTTCTCATGATTGATCTGGGCGATTTAAGAGAAGGAATATTCTACCAGGATGAGGACCAGATTCTCGCTGCGGTAGAAGCGTGCTTAAAGCTGAAGAACGTAAGGCTTTACGGGCTTGGCGTAAATCTGACCTGTTACGGCGCAGTGATTCCAAAGTATGACAACTTATCCAGCCTGGTTGAAATCGCAAGAAAAATTGAAAAAAATTTCGACCTTCAGTTAGCGATGATTTCCGGCGGAAACTCAAGCTCCATTTATCTTGTCGGGAAAAATGAACTTCCCGAGGGTATTAACAATTTAAGGCTGGGAGAAGCATTTCTGCTGGGAAACGATACTGCCTACGGTGCAAAGCTCCCCGGAACGGTATCTGATGCTTTGATTCTTGAGGCTCAGATTATAGAACTGAAAAGCAAGCGCTCCCTGCCAATAGGAGAAATCGGAGTGGATGCTTTCGGGCAGAAACCGTACTATGAAGACAGAGGCATTATCAAGAGAGCAATACTTGCAATCGGAAAACAGGATACGGATCCTGATTCGATGATTCCCTTAGATGAAAAAATCGATATTCTGGGCGCCAGTTCAGACCATCTCATTCTGGATATCAGTAAATCGGATACAGACTATAAGGTAGGCGACGTCATAAAATTCCAAGTGGGATATTCCGGCATGCTGAAGAGCGCCACAAGCAAATACGTCGAAAAACAATATGTT
>DATMXY010000478.1:0-3966 GCA_035561275.1 Anaerovoracaceae bacterium
GAACAGTAAAATAGAGGTATGAAGAGTAATAAGAGAAAAACAGTTTTTTTAACTTCCTGAATCGCAAGCTACAGTCAGTTACATTCGCCGTATTATTCAAGTTCAAATGCTCCCGTATATAGCTGATAATATTTCCCCCGCTCATTAACAAGCTGTTCATGGCTGCCCCGCTCAATGATACGGCCATCCTCCAACACCATAATTACATCGGCGTTCTGAACGGTTGACAGGCGATGGGCAATCACAAAGACCGTCCGGCCTTTCATCAAGGTGTCCATGCCTTTTTGAACGATCGCTTCGGTTCGTGTATCAATCGAAGAAGTGGCTTCATCCAGAATCATGACGGGCGGGTCGGCCACTGCTGCGCGGGCAATGGAGATCAGTTGCCTTTGCCCCTGCGAGAGTCCGCTGCCGTCGCCCTCCAGCACGGTGTTATACCCGTCGGGCAGCATCCGGATAAAGCCATCGGCGTTGGCCAGCTTTGCGGCGGCGATACATTCCTCGTCCGTGGCGTCCAGTTTACCGTACCGGATATTATCCAAAACGGTTCCGGTAAACAGGTTTACATCCTGCAACACGATACCGAGCGACCTGCGGAGGTCGGATTTTTTAATTTTATTGATATTGATCCCGTCGTAACGTATCTTCCCATCCTCAATATCATAAAAGCGATTCATCAGGTTGGTAATGGTTGTTTTACCGGCGCCGGTCGCTCCGACAAAAGCAATCTTTTGGCCGGGTTCAGCGTAAAGCGTAATGTTATGGAGTACCGGCTTCTTTTCTTCATATCCGAAATCGACATCGTAGAAACGAATATCGCCTTTCATCTGCGTATGGATAATCGTCCCGTCGCTGTGCGGATGCTTCCACGCCAGAAATCCGGTGCGGTCATTACATTCCTTTATTTCGCCATTTTCCATTTTGGCATTGACCAAAGTAACATAGCCGTTATCCGATTCGCTGACTTCATCCATCAATTCAAAGATACGGGAAGCGCCCGCCAGCGCCATAACCACCATGTTAAACTGTTGGGAAACCATTCCGATGGGCATGACAAAACTACGTGACAGGGTGAGGAAAGAGGCAATCGTTCCAAGCGTCATGACATTGATTCCGGTAAGACTGAGATTCTTTATACCGGCAATCCCCAATACCGCGCCGACTACGGCAAGCAGCACATACAGCATGTAGCCCATGCTGCTGACAATCGGCATCGTGACATTGCCGTATTTATTGGCTTCGGTGGAGCAGTAACAAAGCTCGTCGTTCTTCGTGTCAAAGGCTGCTTTGGCTTTTTCTTCGTGGCAGAAAACTTTGACTACCTTCTGGCCGTCAATCATTTCCTCGATATATCCGTTGACATCGCCGAGCGAATGCTGCTGTTTCATAAAGAAGGAACCGCTCTTTCCCACGATTGTTTTAATAACCTTCAGCATGACGATGACAAAGATGATGACCAAAAGCGTCAACTCCACGCTGAGATACAGCATTGAAACGAACACCGCAAGTATAGTGACCACCGAAGAAAATAACTGGGGCAGGCTTTGGGAAATCATCTGGCGAAGCGTATCGGTATCGTTGGTATAATGACTCATAATATCCCCATGGGCATGGGTATCGAAATATTTGATCGGCAGGGTTTGCATATGATTGAACATTTTGTCGCGTATCTTTTTGAGCGTTCCCTGGGAAACCGTCACCATGATCCGGTTGTAGAACAAGGTGGCAAGTACGCCGATCAGGAAAACAGCGCCCATCACCAGAACCGCTTCCAATAAGCCCGCAAAGGAAGGGTGGGCCTGGCCCAGCAACGGGGTAATGTAATCATCAATCAGCGTCCGGATAAAAAGCGACGAGGCGGCGCTGGCAACCGCGCTGAGAAGGATGCAGACAACAACAATAGCGATTTGTATTTTATAATCGCCCATATAGGAAAGCAGGCGTTTAATCGTACCGGGCTTGAACCTTTGGAAAGATGGCTTTGGGACTGTGCCGGGAGCGCTGTTGGCAGGCATTTCTCCCCTTTGCGGGGCACCCTTTGATGGCATTTTATTCATGGAGGTGACCCCCTTTATTCTGAGATTCATAGACTTCTTTATAAATCGGGCAGTTTCCCAGCAGCTCATCATGGGTTCCCACGGCGTTGATTTTGCCGTCGTCCAATACGATAATCTTGTCGGCTTCCATGACCGAGGCGACGCGCTGCGCAATGATGATCTTGGTAGTATCCGGAATTTCCTCCCGAAAGGCCCTCCGAAGGAGCGCGTCGGTTTTCGTATCCACGGCGCTGGTGGAATCATCGAGAATGAGGATTTTCGGCTTTTTGAGCAACGCCCGCGCGATACAAAGCCGTTGTTTCTGGCCGCCCGAGACGTTGCTGCCGCCCTGCTTGATATACGTGTCGTATTGGTCGGGGAATTTCTGAATAAAGCCGTCCGCCTGCGCCAGCTGGCAGGCCTGCACCAGATCTTCATCGCTGGCGTTTTCATCGCCCCAGCGGAGGTTCTCCTTAATCGTACCTGAAAACAGCACGTTCCTCTGTAACACCATCGCCACCTGATTGCGGAGCGATTCAATATCGTAATCGCGTACGTCCGCGCCACCTACCATCACCCTGCCGCTCTCCGCGTCATACAGCCGTGGGATAAGCTGGACAAAGCTGGATTTTGCAGAACCAGTCCCGCCTACGATACCAACGGTTTCGCCGGACGCTATGGAGACAGTGATGTTGTCAAGCACCGGCTTTTCCGTTTTATGCGCATAGGAAAAGATTACATTTTCAAACGATATGGAACCGTCTTTCACCGTGAATAAGGGACTTTCCGGATTTTTCATATCGCTTTCCTCGCCGAGAATTTCCGAGATTCGCTCCGCAGAAGCACGAGAAATGATGATCATGATGAAAACCATCGACAGCATCATCAAGCTCATTAATATCTGCATGGCATAGGTGATCAGGCTCATAAGCTCGCCGGTTGAAAGCCCAATGGCGGGATTGTTGTTGCTGGCCACGATCTGTTCCGCTCCCAGCCACGACACCAGCAAGAGGCAGGCATACAGGCAAAATTGCATCAGAGGCATATTGTAGGCGATTCTCTTTTCGGCCTTGGAAAAGTCTTGGAAGATTGCCGTTGATATTTTCCCAAACTTAGTTTCTTCAAAACTTTCCCGGTTAAAGGATTTGACAACCCGAATGGCGCTGAGATTTTCCTGCACAACATTGTTGAGCCTGTCGTAAGTCTGGAAAACTTTCTGAAAGATCGGGTGCACACGGGACATGATCAGCCATAAACCAAGCCCCAGCACGGGAATACTGGCCAGAAAAATCAAGGAAAGCTGCGCGTCAATATGGAAGGACACGATCAGGCAAAAGACCAGCATGACAGGGCTTCGTATCGCCATGCGGATAATCATCTGATAGGCGTTTTGTACGTTGGTCACATCGGTTGTCAGGCGGGTGATGATACTGGCGGTGGAAAATTTATCAATGTTGGAGAACGAAAAGTTCTGCACGTTGTAGTACATGTCGCGCCGCAGATTCCGGGCCAATCCGGAAGAGGCAATCGCCGCGCTGCGCCCGGCCAGCGCGCCGAAAGTCAACTGTATCACCGCCGCAATAAGCAGCGCCAGTCCCATCATTAAAACGTAAGATAGGTTGTTCTTATCAATCCCGTAATCAATCAAATAGGCCATTAGGATGGGTATGACAATTTCTATGATGACCTCAAAGGTTACGTACACAGGGGTAAGTATGGATTCCTTTTTATACTGCCCAATACTGGCAGCCAGTTTTTTTATCATGGTTCATTTCCCTTCAGTGTGATGATATAAGCCGTTTATCATAAAGCATTGAACCGATTATTTCTATCGCACAGATTGTTTCCTCTTGAAACAGTCGCATCATGCAACAATGTTGGACGTCAAACAATATGATCGAAAAAATTAGCTGTATTATCAACTGAATAG
>DATMXY010000479.1:0-4451 GCA_035561275.1 Anaerovoracaceae bacterium
AACATGTACTAAAATTCTTCGACGTTACATACCCTGTAATGAAATACAAAGGAGGGTTCTTAATGAAACGTAATATAAACAGAGCTTCTGAGCTTATTATGTCCAACAGAGCCAGCTTTACTGCCGTGTTATTCTTTTTCATCCTGGGCATTTCGGCAGGTGTTTTTACAGAACTGATGATGTCCACCCCAGATAAAGAAGGCATGATCTCTTACCTTGACAAATACTTTCTTCTCACTGATCCCAACGAACTAACCTTTTCAGAGATTTTCATGCAATCGGCGGGAAATAATCTGGGATTGCTTGTTATCATGCTTCTGGCGGGGATCACCGCCATCGGCTTTCCCGCTGCGCTGGCGGCATTGATCTATAAGGGGATGGCCCTGGGTTTTTCCGCCGCCCTTCTGATCGACTCCCTTGCATTCAAAGGAATCGCCATCGTTTTTACTTCCATGATCCCCCAGAATCTCATTATCATTCCGGCCATCCTCGTCGCCGGTGTAGCCGCGCTGAACGTGGCCTTCCATACCATCTCAAACCGTAAATTCGGAATCAAAAAGAGCTTGGCTGAAAGCTCAGGCTCTTATCTGTTCATCAACGCGGGTGTGGCCGCGGCGATTTTGGTCGGCTGTTTTATCGAATCTTTTCTTTCTCCATTATTGACTCGGTTAATAATATAGCGGCGATGGTCTTTGCGTCTTCGATTTCGCCGCCAAGCACCATCCTTTTCAGTTCCGGCAATCCGTATTCAAGGACTTCGATGGATTCATTCTCATCGAAATCCGTCTCGCCGGGCGTCAGGTCCGTCGCAAGATAGAGATAGATCACTTCTGTGGAATACCCGATGGAGGAATAAAAGGAAGTGATATATTCGATTTTTCCGGCGGTATATCCTGTCTCCTCTTTCAATTCCCGTTCCGCGGTCAGCCGGTGATCTTCGTCCTTCTCGATCTTCCCCGCAGGCACCTCAAGGATCGCCTTTTCCGCTGCCTTGCGGTACTGGAGGACCATGACCATTTTTCCTTCCGGCGTTACCGCCGCCAGGGCGACGCCGCCGTTGTGCTCCACGATTTCCCTGAAGGACGTTTGATCATTCTTAACGCAGACTTTGTCTTTTCTCAGGTTTATAATCCTGCCTTCATATATCATTTCACTCGATATTGTTTTTTCTTCAAATACCATTTGCTCCACCTGAATTGTTTTAATGATTGGACTTTTATTGTCGTACTTACTTAGTGATCAATTTCGATTTATTTACCGCCGCGTTGAAAGCTTCCACGATGTTGTCATGGAATCCGTTGTTCTGCAGGGCGTTCACTGCCTCTATGGTGGTTCCGCCAGGGGAACTCACATTTTTCCGCAGCGTAACAAGATCGACTCCGGTCTCCAGGACCATTTTCGCAGCCCCCAGAACGGTTTGCCCCGCGAAGGTTTTCGCCTGCTCCCGGTCCATGCCGCCGGCCTCGGCCGCATCCACCAGCGCTTCGATAAACATGTAGGTGTAGGCGGGACAGCTTCCGCTGACGCCGATCACCGTATCCATGAGTGTTTCGGGAATGACTTCGGCTCTTCCGACGGAACGGAACAGTTCCAGCACCGGCTCAAACTCTTCATCGGCAATGAACCGGTTTCTGCTTAAGGCGCTCATTCCCGCATTTACCATGGCCGGCGTGTTGGGCATGACCCGAACGACCTTAACTCCATCTTTCCCGGCCAATTTCTCTATATATCCCATGCTTATCCCAGCCGCGATGGAAACGAGGACCTGGCCTGTCCGGTAAAACGCGGTGAGCTCCGGCACGACCGTATCGAAAATAAACGGCTTGATTGCAAGGATAATGGCGTCGCTCCGCAGCGCGAGCTCTTCCATGCTGCCGCATCCGGCGACCCCCAGTTCATCGGCGAGTGCCTTCAATTTATCCGCGTCCGCATCATAGGTGAAGACATTTTTCTTTTCTTCAGGATGGGCCGCCAGGTATCCCCTGATGATCGCCCCTCCCATATTGCCTGTGCCGAGAAATCCAAATTTCATCTTTTTACCTCCTGCCGCTGTAAAATATGGTCCCTTTTTCATTGCCTCCTGCGGCGTTGATGAGGATATCCTTCCGTTTGCCGTTGACCAGGAGCATCGAAATCCCGTACTCGTTTACCCTGCGGGCAGCCTGGATCTTCGTTACGATGCCGCCGGTGCCAAAGCTGCTTGTGCCGCTGGAATCGATCTCCGCGAGCAGGCTTTCCGCATCGCGCACCTCTTCGATGAGTTCGGCATTCTTGTCGTTCTTGGGATTCTTGTCGAAGACGCCGTCGATGTCGCTCATGATGATGAGCAGGTCCGCACCCCAAAGGTTTGCCGTAAGCGCCCCCAGGGTGTCATTGTCTCCGATCTTGATTTCTTCAACGCTGACGCTGTCGTTTTCGTTGATGACGGGGATCACGCCCTCGTCCACCAGGGTGAACAGCGTGTTCCGGATATTCAGGGTCCGGATGCGGTCGCCGAAGTCCTCACTTGTCAGAAGCATCTGTCCCACATGAATATCATACTGCCCGAAAAATTCCTTATAGGCGTTCATCAGCTCCACCTGTCCGATGGCGCAGAGCGCCTGCTTATAGTTAATATCCCCTCTTCTGCTCCATTTATTGATAGCCGCCACGCCGCAGATGCCGGCGCCCGAGGAAACGATGATGATATGCTTTCCCTGGTTGATCAGCCCGACAACCTGGTCAACGATGTTGTGCAGCCTTTCTTTGCTTACGGATCCGTCGTCGCCAGACAGGACGTTGCTGCCGATTTTTAATACGATTTTTTTGCTGCCTTGAATCAAATCTCCTATTGCGTTCATTGTCAAACCTTTAATTCCGCCTCTCCGCCGATCCCGTCGCTGTATTTTTTGAAAACCGGCTCAATATATTCTTCAACAAATTCCTGTGTCTGCTCCGGCGCCCGCCCGATGTAATCCTCCGGTTTCAGAAGGCCCCTGACGTCGCCAAGGGTCAGGCCGAAGGCCGGGTCCTCCGCGATCCGCAGCAGCAGGTCGTTATCCAGGCCTTCATCCTTAACCCGGCTCCCCGCCTTCATGGAATGTTCCCGGATCCTCTCGTGGAGCTCCTGCCTGTCGCCGCCTTTTTTAACCGCTTCCATCAGAATGTTTTCCGTCGCCATAAAAGGAATTTCGTTCATGATATGTTGGGTGATCACCTTTTCGTGCACAACGAGGCCTGTGGAAATGTTCCTGCAGATATCCAGCACGCCGTCCGCCGCCATGAAGGCCTGAGGGATGACGATCCTCCGGTTTGCCGAATCGTCCAGGGTCCTTTCAAACCACTGGGTGCTGGCGGTATCCGCCGTGTTTCCCGGCAGGTTGATGATGAACCGTGCCAAAGACGCCGCGCGTTCGCTCCGCATGGGATTTCTCTTGTATGCCATTGCGGAAGACCCGATCTGTTTGGATTCAAAGGGCTCTTCCACTTCTTTCAGGTGCTGGAGCAGCCGGATATCGTTGGTCATCTTGTGGACGCTCTGGCCGACACCGCTGAGCGCGGACAGTACCCGGAAATCGATTTTTCTCGTATAGGTTTGTCCTGATACGGCCACCGCTTTTTTGAAGCCCAGCTTTTCGACGACCATTTGATCCAACTTTTTGACCTTTCCCATATCTCCGTCAAAGAGTTCGACGAAACTGGCCTGGGTCCCTGTGGTCCCCTTGGACCCGAGCAGAGGCAGCTCTTCGATCAGCCTTTCACATTCAAGATAATCAAGGTAAAAGTCCTGCAGCCAGAGCGACGCCCGCTTGCCGACGGTGGTCAGCTGCGCCGCCTGGAAATGGGTAAAACCAAGGGTCGGCAGGGATTTATATTCCAGAGCGAATTTGCTGAGCCGGTACATCAGATTGACCAGCTTGTCTCTGATGATCTCTAATGCCTGTTTCATCACGATGATGTCCGTATTGTCCCCTACGTAGGCGCTGGTCGCGCCAAGGTGGATGATGGGCTTTGCCTTCGGGCACTGCAGGCCGTAGGCATAGACGTGGGACATGACGTCGTGCCGCGTTTCCTTTTCCCGTTTTTCAGCCTCTTCATAGTTTATTTTATCTTTGAACTGCTTCATTTCGGCGATCTGTTCGTCGGTAACGGGCAGTCCCAGCTCTTTTTCCGCCTCGGCCAATGCGATCCACAGTTCCCTCCAGGTCGTAAACTTGACGTCTGAGGAAAAAACGCGAGCCATTTCTTTGCTTGCATATCTGGTGATCAATGGGTTTTCATATCTATCGGTACTCATAAAATTACTCCGTTCTTTCAGCAAACACTTCCGTTCCTTAAGCAACCACTAAATTATATACCCGTTATCCTGTAAAATCAAGAACAGGCAATTATTGCAGAAATTAATAAATAAAAATCCGTGGTGCTAGTTTGCAGTACCATCATATATAAGCTATAATAAGGTTGTTGGGAGG
>DATMXY010000480.1:0-4252 GCA_035561275.1 Anaerovoracaceae bacterium
TTCCTTTTTAAACGAGGCGGGGGATACTTGACCGCCGCCCTATACCTGCCGGTCGAAGTATATGTTTTTGCCGCTGGCGGAAACCGGGATCCCCACGATGATCTGGCCTTCCATAAATCCCATTTTTCTGGCGGCCGCGCCGGCCCGGTACATAATGCGGTTATCAAGATTAAAGATGCTGGCCGTTTTTACCGCCGATCCCAGAGCGACTCCCAGATCCAGCAGCCTCCACGCGCACAGGGGCCCCATAAACTCCGGCCCTTCCTTGGGATTCAGGTCGGCGCAGCGCTCTCTTCCGCAGGCGCCGCAGTTCAGACCCGGCGGCTGGGTATTCATATTTAAGGCCAGCAGCAGCACCGCGTCGGAATTCATGACGTTCTTCCCGTCTCTGTCATAATTCGCTTTCTTGTTCCGGTTTCCGTATTCGACCATCGCGTCCGCCAGTTTTTTCAGCTCGTCGCCCTTTACGATCCTGACTCCGACAAAATCGATGCCCCTGGCTTTGGGCGCTGTCTTTGCTGACAGAGCCATATACTCTGTAATCCTTTGTACAATTTCGTTTAATTCCGTATCCATTTTTTTCTCCTTCAAATGCCGTTCAGTATTTTGATGATATCCTGCGCATTATTCGCGCTTTTTATCTTATTGATCGCTTTCGTATTCTTGATGATGCGATAAATCCGCTGAAAATCACTCTGGGAGTTTTCATTCAGCGCCAGCATCAATATTAAGGAAATCTCGATCCCGTCGTACCATTCCACCGGGCGCTCCAGGGTCATGACCCCTACCGCGGGCAGGATGATGTCCTCGCTGTGCCCGTGGGGAATCGCCAGGATATTCTGCACCGACGTCGTTCCAAACTTCTCCCGTTCCAGCACGCCGTAAATAAACCGGGGTGAGACATAGCCTTTTTTTGCCAGCAGTTCGCACATCATGTGCAAAGCCTCTTCTTTATTTTTCACGTTCTGCTTCACAAGGATGGTATCTTTAAAGAAAATGGAATGAAACGCTTCTTTATAGGAAATCAGCCCCATCCGTTTGTGTTCCTCGTACCTGATATTCAGCATTTCGATCAGTTTACCGGTATTCCCGCTTTTTAAGATCTCGGCCACAGGGAAAAACGGAATGGAGGGATGAAACGGATTGATGGTGCCCACAATTAAAAGCACGTTCATTTTCTTTCCGATTATATTGATCTGCTCGATGATATTCTTTTCATCGATGACGCCCAGCGTAACGATCTGAATCCGGGTGTCGACTTGTTTGACCTCGTCCTGAAGCATATTCCTGGCATATTGGGCGGTGCCCTCTCCGGTCAGGCAAAGGCTGATAATAACGGGCTTGTTCATAATGGTGGGATTTTCTTTTTCGGCAAATACGCTTTTTGTATTTTTATCGTTCACAAGAGATTCCGCGACTTCATCGATGTCGGCCTCCGGAAGAAGCACTTTCCTGACCGCGTCGATCACCATCAGGGTATCGACCCGGGTGACCGTACGCGTTACGATCCCCGTTTCCCGCGCGATAAAACTGCCGAAGCCTGCCAGCGAACCCATATCGACCAGCAGTAAAACGCCTTTCCCGCGGTTCACTTTTATTACGGCCTCCAGGGTCGCTTCATACGCTTTTTCCGGCGACTCGTCCAGAGACATTTCCACGGTCTGGACCAGATTGACGCCAAGCAGGCGGTTCGCCACATTGGCCATCCCTTCGGCCACATGCCCATGGGTTATTACAACGATACCGATCGTATGGTCCGGCATTTTTTTGGACAGGGACCGCAGATAGATCGCGATAAAACCGATTTCATCCTCGGGAAGCTCCATCCCCAGGTAATAATCGGCGATACTTGCCATTTCGGTGGCGATCCTGAATTCGTTAGGGCTGTTCTGCTTGATATTTTCAAGCTGTACATTGCTGATGCTCTGTCCGCCGCTTTTGATACGGTCCAGCGACGCGTTGAGATGGGTCGCCAGGCAGTAAAACAGCGTTTCGTCGATTTCGCCCAGCTCGGTCCTGGCCACCTTCAGCATTTCGTTTACCAGATCGACGATCTGCGGATTTACGATCGTCTTGAGATCTTTCTTCAACAGCTTCTGTTTATTTTTTTCAACCTGCCGGATGACCTGCTTCACCTTTGCTTCCAGGTCGTCGCTGATGATTTTATTGATGATTTCATCCGACAGCCCGTGCCTGGCCATTTTCTGATATTCTTCTTCCAGATTTTTATAAAAATCGTTGGGAAACGCGTACAGGCTTTCCTTGATCTCTTCCGCCTCACCCCTGTCCGGCAGGAAAACGGAATCGTCAACCGTGTACTGCTCTATTTCCGACCTGTCCCAGTTGGAATTCAGCAGACTTTTCGTGGCATGGACGGAAAGGCAGGAAAAATCCACGGTAATGGATTCTTTCTCATTATTTTTAGCCACAAGGGACAGGAAACCCCTGGCGCACGCGACCTGGATATCGGATCTCAGCTGGCCGATATTCCCGACGCAGTTATATGCGAGGAATGTTCTCAAAACATTATATTTCACAGTGATCTTTTTATTGATCCTGGCCGCCTCCTGCTGGAAAAACATCTTGATGATCTCCAGCCGCTCTTCGATTGGCCTCATGTTCAGAGGCGGAAGCTCAATGGTCATGGGAATTCTTCTGCAAAAGGCTCCCAAAAGGTTTTTCTCAATATCCTCGGTGGTCGCGGCTATGATCATCACCTTGGCTTCATGGGAGGTGTCGATCTCGCCCAGCTTTCTGTACTTCCCTTTATCGATCAATTGATACAGGATCTCCTGCCCATCCGGCGGCAAACGATGCACCTCGTCCAGAAAAAGGATCCCGCCGTCGGCCTTGGCGACCAATCCGTCACGGTCTGCCTCAGCGCCGGTAAACGCCCCTTTTTTATATCCAAAAAGCTGAGCCAGCAGCAATTGGGGGTTTTCCGCGTAATCCGCACAATTGAATATGATCAACGGGAATTTTTCCGCCTGCAGGCCTCTGGATCTGAGCGCAAATTTATACATGCATTCCGCCAGCTCGCTCTTCCCGACGCCCGTGGCGCCGACGATCAAGGTATGCAAACCGTTGGGGGGATACAGCGCCGCCGCCTTCGCCTGTTCGATCTTGACGCGCAGACTTTTATTCCACCCGATCATATTGCCGAAAATCTCATCTTCCTCGCGCTGAGATTCGCGCTTGATTTCTTCAAGTCTGTCGCTTTCCTCGTTCTCCGCGCCGTCGGAATGATCGATCTCTTTTAATATTCTCGAAATGCTGCAACGCGAAACATGAAAACCTTTCTCCTGCAGTCTCGAAGTGATCCTTCGCTCGGAGAGATCAGAGACCTGGGAAACCAGATTTTTTACTTCATCCAACAGCAACAGCTTTCCCCGTTCCCTGGAATCCGGTATTCCCAGCGTATGTCTCAGCTGCGTCACCTTGCTGCGGCTCAAGTGTAATGCGGATGACAACTGTTCATCGGTAAGAGGATCCTTTTTATTTTCCTCGTCAATCAGTTTCACTAAAATAGCCTGCATATAAAACTCCTTGATTTAATTGAATCATCTAAAGATATTAAAATCATTCGGAATATTAAAACCTTGGGCTTTCGTTACGCGTAGGACTTCTTTGTCAACTGTTTCAGCTGTTTTTTATTCTTTTCCTTCTTTTTTATTTCTTCTTCAATCTTCTCCTCTAATTTGCCGACGGGATGTTTGATCCCCCGCCGTTTCATCAATCGCTGCAGCAACGGCACGTAATCCATGTTTCTGTTAAAGGTCATGATGTACGCGTCGATCCACTGATGGATTCCCGGATCTTTGGGCAGGTCGGGGTTATGAGCATAGAATGAGGACTCAAAAAGGGCCTCCATCTCACTGACAAGCATTTCTTCAACCATTTTATTGATCGTCGCCGGCGGTAAGACGACCTTTTTGTTTGCCAGGCTGATTTTCAATTCATTCAATCGTTCTTCGGGAATCGCTATTTTTGTGGGCCAGACGGAGTCAGGCTTTATGTAGGAAGCAACAACCGCTCTGATCTCTTCTTCTGCCTTATGTTTATTTTTCCATTTGAAGTAAGAGTATCCCAGCATGAACAGGAATATGGCGGTAAGCATAATAACGGAATTTTCGAGAAACAGAATCGTTGCCAAAAAAATCAAAGCCACAATAACAATAATAATGAGGCTGTTTTTAGGATTCATCGTTACACCCCTTCGCTCCATTGCGTAAAAGACTTAACTATCCATAAC
>DATMXY010000481.1:0-3709 GCA_035561275.1 Anaerovoracaceae bacterium
CTCCCAAAGGAGCGTACCGCAAAATTATACTTCTATTTTTTATCCTCGTCAACTACCTCGTAATCCGCGTCGACCACATTGTCCGGTTTCGGTTCCGAGTCCTGGGCGTTTCCGCCGCCCGCACTCTGATTAAATCCACCCATGCCGGCGTTCGGATCGAAGCCTCCCGCTCCGCCCTGCGCCTGCTGGGCCTGCTGGTACATCTTTGCGGATATGGTATGGAATTCTTCCGTCAATGTTTCGGTTTTTTCCTTGATTTCCTGGATATTATTGCCTTCCAGCGCTTTGGACAGTGCGTCCCTGGCGCCGTTGATCCTGGATTTTTCATCCGGAGAGAGGTTTGCGTCGATTTCCTTCAGGGATTTTTCCGTCTCATAGACGAGGGTTTCCGCCCTGTTTCTGATCTCGACATCTTCCTTCTTCCTCTTATCCTCTTCCGCGTATTGCTCGGCTTCCTTTACCTTCTGCTTGATTTCGTCGTCGGAAAGTTTGGTGGACGAGGTGATGGTGATCCTCTGTTCTTTGCCTGTACCCAGATCCTTTGCGCTTACGTTTACGATGCCGTTGGCGTCGATGTCAAAGGTTACTTCGATCTGCGGTATTCCACGGGGCGCAGGCGGAATTCCGGAAAGCTGGAATCTGCCAAGCGTGATGTTTCCTGACGCCATCTCCCTTTCACCCTGCATTACGTGAATGTCTACCGCCGACTGATTGTCGGCCGCAGTTGAAAAGATCTGGCTCTTCTTTGTCGGTATGGTCGTATTTCTTTCGATGAGCCTTGTTGCGACTCCGCCCAAAGTCTCGATGGACAGGGACAGCGGAGTTACGTCAAGGAGCAGCACGTCTTTCACTTCTCCCGTAAGCACGCCTGCCTGGACTGCGGCGCCGATGGCGACGCATTCGTCGGGGTTGATGCCTTTGAACGGATCTTTACCGGTGATTTTCTTCACTGCATCCTGCACAGCCGGAATTCTTGTAGAACCGCCGACCAGGATGACCTTGGCCAGGTCGCTGTTCGTAACGCCGGCGTCTGACATGGCCTTCTTCATCGGATCGATAGTCTTTTCCACAAGGTGTGCGGTAAGCTGGTCAAATTTCGCCCTTGTGACGTCCATGTTCAGATGGAGCGGCCCGTCTTGATTTACCGTGATGAAAGGCAGATTGATGCTTGTGGTCTGTGAGCTTGAAAGTTCCTTCTTCGCTTTTTCCGCGGCTTCTTTCAGCCTCTGGTGGGCCATCTTATCTTTTCTGAGGTCAACGCCGTTTTCCTTCGCAAAGCTGTCGGCGATAAAGTTGATCAGGACTTCGTCGAAGTCGTCTCCGCCGAGGCGGTTGTTGCCGTTTGTCGCCAGTACTTCGAATACGCCGTCTCCCAGTTCCAGGATGGACACGTCGAAGGTGCCGCCGCCCAGGTCGTATACTAAAATTTTGTGATGCTCATGATCTTTGTCAAGACCGTATGCAAGAGACGCCGCCGTGGGCTCGTTGATAATTCTCTTCACGTCGAGGCCCGCGATTTTACCCGCGTCTTTGGTTGCCTGCTTCTGACTGTCCGTGAAGTAAGCAGGTACGGTTATGACCGCTTCCGTGACTTTCTCGCCGAGGTAGCTTTCCGCGTCGGTCTTCAGTTTTGCGAGGATCATCGCCGAGATGTCCTGCGGTGTGTAAATTTTTCCGTCTATTTCAACCTTATGGTCTGTTCCCATATGTCTCTTAATGGAAGAAATCGTCCTGTCGGGATTGGTGATTGCCTGCCTTTTTGCCGTTTCTCCCACCAGTCTCTCTCCATTTTTGGCAAAGCCGACTACGGACGGAGTCGTTCTGTTGCCTTCCGCGTTTGCGATGACTACGGGTTCGCCGCCTTCCAGTACGGCTACGCATGAATTTGTGGTTCCTAAGTCAATTCCTATTACTTTACCCATTGTATTATCCTCCTGTTTGATATTTATGCCTCGTATTATTTTCAACCTGGCATACTTCTAAATTATTCCGCTAAATTATTCCGCTACTTTTACCATAGCGGGCCGGATTACTTTCTTATTCAGTAAATACCCCTTCTGCAATACTTGTATCACTTTTCCGCTTTCATGCTCCGCCGAGTTTTCGGTGAGCACCGCGTGGTGGAAATTCGGATCAAACGGTTCCCCTTCCGCGCTCATTTCCTCAACCCCGCTTTTCTCCAACACTCCCTTCAGCTGCCTGAAGATCATATTCATCCCTTCGGCAAAGCTTTCGTTGCTGTCGCTGTGCTGCAGCGCCCTCTCGAAATTATCCGCCACATCGAGCAGTTCCAATACGATTTTCTCGTTTGCATATGCGTAAATGTCGCCTTTTTCTTTTTCAGCCCTTCTTTTATAATTCTGGAAATCGGCGGCCAGTCTCAGATACCTTGTGTTCAGCTCTTCTTCTTCCTTTGTGACTCCGGTCCTTTCTTCCCCCTGTGCACATGCCCTTTCATCTCCCGCGCCCTCCGATCCATACCCTGCGTTTTCAGTGTTTTCCGCATCTTCCGACGCCGCAAATTCCTGATCCTCGCCGCAGTACTGTGTGTCGTCAGGTACTTTTGTCTTGCTCATCGTTCTCGTCTCCTCCCGTTAATTTAAATGTCTGGTTTATATTTTCCGTGATGTATTCAATAATCGAGGTCACTTCGTCGTATTTCATCCGTGTCGGCCCGATGACGCCAAGCTTTCCGATCAATTTCCCATTGACGCGGTACGTGGCGGTGATCAGGCTGCAGTCCCTCATGACGTCTTCCGTATTCTCGTTTCCGATGGTGATGATGACGCCGTTATCCCGGCTCAGCAAAACATCGGTAAAATGCTTCTTTTTATTGATCATTTCAAGGAATACTTTTGCCTTTTCAATATCATTGTATTCCGGGATCGAGAAGATATTTGTGAGACCGTCCATGAACAGTTCCACGTTGAGCATATTCTCCAGAGTGCTTATAAAATTAGGCCGGATGGTTTCCACCAGGCGGCTCATGACTTCAATGTCGGACTCAAAATTCTTGATGATATCCAGTGTCAGGATATCGCTCAGCTTCTTTCCTTTATAATTATAGGTCATGACCTTTGACAGCAGGGAAAGATTTTCCTCCGCGTAGGGCACTTTCATTTTGATTGCCGTATTGGAGACTTTTCCGCTTTCCGTGACGATCATCAGAACCACCGTCGTCTCATCCATCGGAAGAAAATTGACGTATTTCAGGCGGTTCAGCTCCTGGTTCGGCGTGATAGCGAAGGAGGTCAGGTTGGTAAGCTCCGACAGCAGGGTCGCCGCATGCTGGATCGTCCGTTCCAGCTCGGTAACATTTTTCGTAAGCTTATCCACGATGATCTGCTTCTCTTCTTCCGGCAGTTCATATCTTTGCATCAGGTTGTTTACATATAAACGATATGCTTTGTCGGAAGGCACTCTGCCTGCCGATGTATGCGGATGCGTTAAAAAACCCATTTCCTCCAGATCCGACATTTCATTGCGGATGGTGGCCGGGCTGATTCCCATATCAAGCTTTTTGGAAAGCGTCCTCGATCCGACGGGTTCGGCGGAACGGATAAAATCTCCAACGATGGCCTGCAGTATTCTTAACTTTCTTTCCGATAAATCCATTTTTATCACCACTCTTCATCGGATACAAACAGATTTCGATGAATTGTTAGCACTCTTTATAGACGAGTGCTAATTCATAGTTTTAATTTAACAC
>DATMXY010000482.1:0-13291 GCA_035561275.1 Anaerovoracaceae bacterium
GGTTTAATGCGCCTCTTGGTTCGGGTAATTTCTCTGCGTCAATATTGTTTCTGTCGCAAAAATACTGATAGAAGTTCCGGGCTGAATGCTCATCTTCCGTACCTTTTTTATCACGGCTATGTCTCGTAGGATTTGAGCAAAAAAGTGAAAAGGATACTGCGTTGAGCATGTTACGCAGTACCCTTCCATATAATGATATTCGTTACTTGATTCCGGAATTATAATAACTCTGTTACAGTCCCATCAGGTCGGCCGGGGTTTTGCAGAGGACCGTTCTGACTTCCTCGTCGCTCAAGCCGAGCTCCAGCATTGCCGCTGCCCACAGTCTGATCCCTTCCACCGGATGAGGCCGGTTGCGCTGCCCCAGGTCGGAGCCCATGAGAGACTTGTCGACTCCGGCTTCCCGGATCATCTGGTATATGTATTCATAAGAACTCTTATGGGAATGCACCAGCGTAATGCTGTGCTCCAGATAGAATCCGGACTTTGCGTAATCTATCATTTCATCGATTGTGGCATAGAGAAGATGCTCCGGATGATTGATCATGATCCGCTTTATACCAATGCCGACTGCGGCATCCAGCAGAAGGTTCGTCTCCTTCTTTGAGAGATGGCCTGTAGCCAGGACGATATCGGCATCCTTGATCATTCTCAGGATATCCTTCATATAGGGGAGCAGTTTTCCATCATCGTCCAGAATCGTCAGTCCGGGATCCCCGATCAGTTCTTTTTCCGGATTCGGCATAAATTTTTTTGCGTCTTCAGTCAGGTTTGCGTGTCCCTTATGGTGATTCTCCGCCGACAGCGTAGGCATCCAGATGATCTTCGCGCCGTAATTAACAGCCGCCTCCACGGTATAGGGACTGACGCCGCCCGTGGTGTTGTTCATGGCAAGCCCTCCGAAAACCTGAAAGTCCTTATTGCTGTCTCCGACAAGATACTTCTGAATGATATTGGCCGTCAACACAGTCGGGCAATGATGATCCTTGATCACAACCGCACGGAATTTCGCGTCCATCGCTTCACGGACCGCTTCCACATGATCCAGCGCCCTGGGAACGATTCCGGGACCGCTGTGGATGTGCGGATCTACCGCTCCCACCAATAATTTGTCAATACGTTCTTTGTCCATTCCAAATACTCACTTTCTGTTCAACACAAATTGCTCTTATTTCAGTTTTACGATATAATCCGGGGTCTCTCCCCTTAATACCTTCAGAAGCTGTTCCGTCGCACCCGTGGCCATCTTGATCTTCCCGTTGACAGTCAGGGAAGAGGAATGGGGCGTAACAATGACGTTATCCATGGCAAACAACGGGTTATCGGCGCCGGGCGGTTCTTTTTCAAATACGTCCAATCCGGCGCCGGCGATGATCTTCTCCTGTAAGCAGTTGATCAGGGCGGCTTCGTCCACCACCTGTCCCCTGGCGCAGTTGATCAGGTACGCGCTCTTCTTCATTCGTTTGAATTGCGCTTCGCCCATCAGGTGCTGGGTATCAGGATTTAACGGCGTATGCAGGGATACGAAGTCCGACCGCTCGAGCAGCGCTTCCAGGGAGGGCGCTTTTTCCACGCCCATACTGTCAAAGGCTGCCTGGTCCGTATAAGGATCATAGGCCGTCACATCCATACCCAGGCCGATACAGCGCTTCGCCACCTCTCTTCCGATCTTCCCCAGCCCTACCAGGCCGAGGGTCTTGCCTTCCACGTCGTCGGGCATATATTTATCCTTGACGGCATAGTTCCCCTTTTTCAGTTCTCTGTCCGCAAACAGCATTTTCTTGGATAAGGCCAGGATCATCATGACCACGTGCTCCGCGACGGAAACCGTAGCCGCGTCCGGCGTGTTGACCACAAGAATACCGCGCTCCGCGGCGGCCTCCAGGTCAATGAGCTCCACGCCGATCCCATGGCGCGCGATAACCTTCAGGTTCGGGGCTTTTTCCATCAGGTAACGGTTGAACACATTGTACCTGACGACGACCCCCGTCACTTCCTCGTCCAGAAGGGATGCGATGGTTTCTATTTTGTCGTCGGGAGCCACGATGACCGTCTCAACGGCATTTTCCAGTATCTCCATGCCCTTTGCATGGATGGGCTGTGTCAGCAGCACCTTTGTCTTCAGCTTCATTTACTTGACCTCCTGAACGATCCCAATAAATTCCTCATCCGTCAGCAGGCCTTTTTTGGCCGCGCCCAGTTCTTTCACCTTCGCCAGGATGTCGGGGATCGCCTCTTTTGGAACCTCAAGATTCAACTTATCAAGATAATATTCAACGGACGCCTTGCCGCTCTTCTTGCCCAGGACGATATCGCCGGTACGGCCGAAATATCGCGGATCCGTGGCAAACATGGCCAGAGGTTCCTTGATTACGAGATCGACGCCGATCCCCGATTCCCGCATATAGTTACGGCTGCCCGAAATCGGCTTGTTGGGCGCGATGGGGACTCCTGAAATCTCCGAAACCATCTGGCAGAGCTCAGGCAGTTTATCCAGCTTGTAATCGTTGTCCAGTCCGAGCAGGATCTTCATGGCGACCATCAGTTCCTCTGCGGCCGCGTTGCCCGTTCTTTCTCCCAGGCCGTTGACGCAGGAATGAATGCAGGACGCGCCTGCGGCAATTCCGGCCAGCTCCGTTGCGACGCCCATTCCGAAATCGTTATGGGTATGTACTTCCACAGGAATGCCTCCGGTGAGTTTTTTCATTTTTTTCACCATATACTCGATGGTCTGGGGCAGGGAGCAGCCCATGGTATCCACGACTCCGACGGAGTTGGGCGGGGCATCCTTCATAATAGCCTGCATCAGTGAAGTCAGATCCTCTTCCCTGGATCGCGTGGTGTCGTAAGGGAAATAAACCACGTAGAGGCCCTTGCTGCGGGCGTAATTGATGCAGTCCGCGCTCTTTTCAAAAACCTTTTCCCAGGTCCAGTTAAACTGGTATTTCAGCTTGGGATAACCGATGGGAACTTCGATGACGACGCCCGCAGCCCCGCAGTCGGCCGCCATATCGATATCTTCCCTCATGGCCCTGGCGAAGGTAAAGATCTTTGCCCTCATATTTTTCTTGCATATCGCACGGATCGCGTCTTCATCCGCCTTCGAGACGGCCGGCATTCCGGCTTCGATGCGCTCGATCCCCACCTCGTCGAGTTTTTCTGCGATCCGGACCTTTTCTTCCGCGCTGAACACAACGCCGGGCGTCTGTTCGCCGTCCCTCAGCGTCGCATCGTGGATCTCAATCTTCGGTTCCATGTTCAAGGCGTCGCGAACCTCGGAATAATCGTTATACGGGCTCGCCCACCAGGCGTTTTCACGATAATAGTTTGTGCTCATCTTAACCTCCTTGGTTTTCCTATTCCAGCGTTGCGCCTTCCCAGACGCTGCCCACATGTCTGCGGTAACGCTCAAGAAAATCGCTGTTTGTCTTGGGGGCTTGAGGAACCCAGCCTTCTTTCCTTTTCGCAAGCTCCGTTTCCTCGACCTCCAGATTCATCACCCTGTTTGGAAGATCAATAAAAATCATATCTCCCTCCTCAACAAGCGCGATGGGGCCGCCTTCCGCGGCTTCCGGGGCGATGTGGCCTACGCACGGACCCCTGCTGGCTCCGGAGAACCTTCCGTCAGTGACGATGGACGTGCTGTCGCCCAATCCGAAACCCATGAGCGTCGAAGTGGCGTTCAGCATTTCCCGCATGCCGGGGCCTCCTTTCGGTCCCTCATACCGGATCACGATGACGTCCCCTTTTTGTATTTTTCCGTCTTTTATGGCCTCAATGGCCGAACCTTCGTCATTAAACACCCTGGCAGGCCCCCTGTGAACCATCATGGCGGGAGAAACCGCCGTCAGCTTTACCGCCGCGCCCACGGGCGCCAGCGTGCCCTTCAGCACCGCAAGGCCTCCCGTCTCATGAACGGGGGCATTCGGCGACGCGATCACTTTTAAATTCTTGCTTTTTATTCCTTCTAACGCTTCCTTCCAGGTCTGGCCGGTGACGGCCTTCTGCCCCATGTCAAGGAAGCGGTCTCCCAGCTCCGCCATGACTGCCGGAACGCCGCCGGCCTGATCCATATCCCACATGGTATATTCCCCCGAAGGCCTGACACTGGCCAGATGGGGCGTCGCTCTTCCGACTTCGTTGAAAATTTCCGGGTCCAGCCTGTAACCGAAAGCCTTTGCAATAGCCGGCAGATGCAGCGCGCTGTTTGTGGAACCTCCGATGGCCGCGTTCACTTTTACGGTATTCAGGATGGTCTCATAGGTGATATAGTCCCTGGGACATATCTTGTCTTTTACCAGCTTCACGGCCTGCTTTCCGCTTTGCCTCGCAAGCCTGAGCTTATCCGCCTGTACGGCATGGGACGTCCCGCAGCCCGGCAGGGCAAGGCCCAGCGGCTCCATCAGGCAGGACATGGTGTTTGCCGTGCCCATCATCGCGCAGGATCCTGCGCCGGTGCAGACGCTTTTTTCCATCCGGTCATAATCTTCCGGGCTCATCTCGCCCCGGGCGAGCTTACCCGCCGCTTCCCGGACTTCCCAGGCGCCGCTGATCTGCTTTCCGTCGAAACAGCCCGGCATCATGGGCCCCCCCGTAACGATGACCGAGGGGATGTTGATCCGCCCCGCGGCGATGGCCATGGCCGGCACGATCTTGTCGCAGCCCGCGATCATGACCAAGCCGTCAAGACATTGGCCTACGGCCATCAATTCCACGGAATCCGCGATAACGTCCCTGCTGGGGAGCACGTAGCACATGCCGATATGGCCCTGGGCAAATCCGTCGCACATGCTGATGGTATTGAATTCAAAAGGCGTGCCCCCTTCCGCCAGGATCCCTTCCCTGACGGCCGCCGATATTTCCCTGAGATGCTTGTGCCCCGGGTGCATTTCATTCCAGGAATTGGCGATTCCGATAAAGGGCTTCATCATTTCCTCTTTGTCAATTCCCAAAGAGTACAGCAGGGTCCTTGTTCCCGCGTTGATGGGGCCGTCTGTGATCCGGCTACTGTGGAACTGTTTTTTTATATCTGTCATCTGTATCCTCATGCCTCCTGTTGATTTCCGCATTTGGCGCCATTCATGCATCTGGCTCCGATACCCGCCCATTGCGTTTAATATTCGCGCATGACGCTGAATAAATCGTTGTAGCCGTGTTGCTCGGATTTCGTCAGTTTTCCGGAAGCCACCGCAAGAATCTCACGATAAATTTCCTCCGAGACTTCCTCCAATGTCCTTATTCCGGTTACGACCTCACCGGCATTGAAATCGATATCTTCCTTCATCATTTCATACAGGCGCGGATTGCCGGTGATTTTGATTATCGGTACGCCGGGGAAGCCCGCGGGGGTACCCCGTCCTGTGGTAAAGCAGATGATCTGCGCTCCTGCCGCGATTTCTCCGGTGCATGCCTCCGCGTCGTTTCCGCTGCCGTCCATCAGAAGCAGTCCCTTACGCGACGGCCGGCCGCCGTAGCCGAATACCTCGGCGAGGGGCGCTGTCCCCGACTTTTTCATGCCGCCGAGGGATTTCTCTATGATGCTGGACATGCCTCCCTCATAATTTCCCGGACTGATGAGATGAACACTGCCGGCGGTGGTGGCGGTCTCCACCTGTCTTCTGACCTTTTCCCGCCATTTGGCGATCACATTTTTTATGTCTTCCGCCACTCTTTCATCGGCCGCTCTCCTGGCCAGGATGTGTTCTGTCCCGAACAGCTCCGAAAGCTCCGTAAAGATGGAGGAACCCCCCTGGGCGATGATCCTGTCCGAAGCCATCCCCAATGCGGGATTCGCGATCAAACCGGAGGTGTTGTCCGATCCTCCGCATTTCATCCCGATCATCAACTCTCCGGCATAGGCTTCCGACCTGGTCATTTTTTCGGTCTCCGCAACCATATCCCTTGCGATGGCAATGCCCTTTTCCACCGTGCTTACGGAATCCCCGACTTCCTGTACGACGATCAGTTCCACTCTCTTCTTTGATTCCGAAACAGCATGGGCCATGGCATGGGGATCTATTTTTTCACAGCCCAGTCCAACCACCAGCACGCCTGCAAAGTTCGGATTCCTGCCGATATCCCGCAGAACTCTTGTGGAAAGCTCCAGATCGGCGCCGTACTGGCCGCATCCCAGCGGATGGCGGAAATATACGGTGCCCGGAACTGCCCGTGAAATCCGTTCCGCCAGCGAACCGACACAATAGACCGACGCGATGACCGCCACGGAATTGCGGACGCCGACGGTCCCGTTTTCCCGCCTGTATCCCAAAAATGTATCTTTCATGTCTAAAACCCTTTCGTATCTGCCGCCCTGTCTATAGTCCTGTTTATAACCTTGTCTATAGCCCCTTCTCGCAGCTCATGTTATGGTTGTGGATCCATCTGCCTTTGCCAAGAGGCCGCAGCATTTCGCCGATCTCTTCGCCGTATTTGATCACCGCGTCCCCCCGCCTCAGGTCGGCAAGCAGTATTTTATGCCCGAAGGGCACCTTTTCCGTAACGGCGAGCTCATATTCCTTTCCGTCGTTTCCAACGACGGTGCAGGTATCGCCGGCTTCAAGGTCCGTCAGCGCCACGGCGACGTTATCCTTTTTATCGATGACCAGCGCGGTTTTTCTGTCTTGGAAATCCATGTGTTCAAACTCCTTTGCCTCTGTGCTCCTGCTCTCTGCCTTTGGTCTCAATAATCGGTGCCCGTGTATATAGGTACGGTCTTTGCCCCCTTCGCCAGCAGTGTGACGGTATAATCCTTACCGAGCTTCTTCTCCGCGATCTCCAGCGCCTCTTCAAAGGAGCGCGCGGGGTTCAGCCGCGCCTTTTCAAGATACGGCACATTTTCCGGCAGACTGACGACAATAACCGTCGCATCATCCGCAATCAGGCGCCACTTCATGGACAGATACGCCGGCATGCTGAATTCCTTCCGCGCGGCCATTTCCAGATCAAATGCGCTGTCGTAATGATGCAGGAAGTCCGCAAATTCAGGCGGATCGTAGATGTCGGAGCCTTCTAGGAAGATGATGATGGCTCCGCCGGATTTTACGGCGTTATGGGCGAACCCGATGGTTTTCGTAGACTGGTATATATTGATGTCGTTGGGATAGCCTCCGGTAGAAACGATGACCAGATCGGCCTTCTCCGAAAACTCCGCTCCGTAGATTTCCTTTACCTTACTGACCGCGTCTTCCCAGGCCTGATACCAATGCCCGCAGTGGAAGCTCGCAAATTCCCCCTCCGGCGTCTGGACTGTGTTGAAGATAAAGTCCGGATTCAGAAAGGCGCAGGCTTCGGTCATGAACTCATGCACCGGATTGCCTTCCAGCTTCCCGGCCTGGCTGTTTTTGCTCATGCCCATTCCGTGCGTTTCGTGGAGGCAATAGCTGTGCGTCTTGTAAATCGTATCAAGGGCGGTGATTCCCGGCATGACGGATTTCCGTCCTCCGGAGTATCCCGCGATGGGATGCAGTACGACGGCGCCGGTCAGGATCACCCGGTCCGCGTCCACGGCAAGCCTGTTGACGCGGATGTCAACGCCAAGGCGCGTCGTGCCGATATGGACCATATTGTCGTCGTCGGTGCTGTCATGCTGGTAAATGCGGATCCGGTCAACGATTGCCTGTCCGTAATTCAGAACGTTTTCCTCTGTCGTGGATATTCTGTGGGAACCGGTGGAGACCAGAAGAAAGATATCTTTGTCAGGCACGCCCGCTTCATTGAGTTCATCGACGATAGCCGGGAGAAAATCCCTGGTCCTGATCCAGCTGCGCGTGATATCGCTGACGACGATGCAGACCGATTCTCCGGGATTCACAATTTCTTTCAGCGGCTTCGTTCCGATGGGATTCCTCATCGCTTCCTTCGCGGCGCCCCAGACGTCGGTGACGGCCGGAACGGACTTCCCTTTGAGGTTATATAATATCTTGTCGTCAGGCAGGGTCACCGCGATTTTGCCCTTCCCGAACCCGAATTCATAAGTGCTCTCTGACATGGCAGCGTTTCCTTTCTTATCAATTTATTCAACCGCAGGCGTCAGCCGCGGATTGCAGCCCGTCGCTGACACCGTCGCTCAACGGCTTAACACGTCTCTGTTTACAAGGCAGTCCGGCGTTTCCCCGCGCAAGACCTTCAGCATCTGGGTAACCGCTTCAAAAGACATTTTCCTGACTCCGCTTACGGTGAGCCCCGCCTTATGGGGCGAGCCGATAAAGCTTTCCAGGCCAAACAGCGGGTTATCCGGCAGGGGAGGCTCCTCTTCATAAACGTCAAGGGCCGCTCCGGAGATCGCTCCGCTTTCCAGTGCCTCCGCCAGCGCCGCTTCGTCCACGACGCCGCCCCGGGAGCAGTTGATGAGGTATGCGCTTTTCTTCATACGGCCAAGTTCTTTTTCCCCAATCAGATTCCGGGTTTCCGGCGTCAGCGGAACGTGGAGGGAAACAAAATCGCTTTCCTCCAGTACCTCTTCAACGGACAGGCGTCGCTGCACGTTCAGGGAACAAAATACCTCATCGCTGATATACCGGTCGTAAGCGACGACGCACATGCCGAAGGCGCCGCATCTCCGGGCCACTTCGCACCCGATGCGTCCGAAGCCGATAAGGCCGAGGGTTTTCCCTTCGACATCGTCCGGTTCGTATTGATCCTTCACCGCATAATTTCCTTTTCGGAGCTGTGCGTCCGCATAGGGAAGCTTTTTCGCCAGCATCAATATAAAAGTCAAAACATGCTCCGCCACCGAAGCGGAAGTCGAGAAAGGCGTGTTGACGACCTGTATCCCAAGCTCTGTCGCCGCCGCAAGGTCGATAAGCTCGCAGCCCACCGCGTGGCGGGCGATCACCTTCAGCCCTTTTCCTTTCTCCAGCAGTTCCCTGTCGACTGGCACGTAAAATCTGACGATCATCCCTTCCACTTCATCATCGAGCAAATCATATATGGTTTTTCTATCGTCATTGGAGGCGACGATCACTTCCTCCACAGAAGCTTCCAGAAGCTTCATGGCCTCCGGGTGGATCGGGTGGGTAAGCAGTATTTTTGTTTTCAGTCTCATCCTTATATCTCCGCGTCTTCAATAATCAATCCGCGCTTGCTCAGCCGTGAATATGCGCTGAAAGCGATGATGGCGGCAATCACGGCCAGAATGACGATGCAAATCGGACTCCGTACGAAGATCAGCATGCTGCCGTGGGACATGGTCAGCGACTGTGACAGCGCCCTTTCAATCTGATCGCCCAGCACGAAGGTCAGTACCGCGGGCGCCATGGGGATATCCAGCCGCTTCATGAAATATCCGATTACGCCGAAAATCATCATCATTCCGACGTCCCATACCCTGTAATTGATGCTGTAAGCGCCAACCACACAGAATACGACAATCGCGGGGTAAAGCACCTTGTACGGCACCAATGCCACTTTTGCCCAGAATCTTGCCATAGGCAGGTTCATGATCAGCAACATCGCGTTGCCGATGAACATGCTGGCGATGACGGCCCATACCAGAGTGGATTCATTTTTAAAAAGCATCGGTCCCGGCGCAAGTCCGTGAATCATAAGCGCGCCGAACAGGACGGCGACGGTAGGCGACGTCGGGATGCCCAGCGTAAATAAAGGGATCATGGATGATCCGGCGCAGGCGTTGTTGGCAGTCTCGGGCCCCGCTACGCCCTCAATGGCGCCTCTGCCAAACCTTGTCGGATCCTTTGCGGTTTTCTTTTCTACGGTGTAAGACGCAATGGATGCGATCACGGCCAGAGCTCCCGGTATGATTCCGATAAAAAATCCTATGATTGTTCCTCTTCCGATGGACTTACCCACCGGTTTCCATTCATGTTTTTCCGGAAGTAGTTTTTTGATTTCAGCCAGCTTCTCATCCTGCTGTTCTGTTTTATTAGTCAGACAGTAAATGATCTCAGATATTCCGAAAAGGCCCATAACAAGCGGAACCAGATCGATCCCCCTGAGGAGATAAAGCATTTCGAAATCAAACCTCACTTCTCCGGTGACCACGTCCAGGCCGACAAAAGAGATTAAAAAGCCGAACATTGCAGCCATCAATCCCTTCAATACGGAGTTTCCCATAAGCCCCAACAGCATAGTCAATCCCAGGAACAGCAGGCAAAAGAATTCCGGAGGTCCGAACTTCAACGCGATGTTTGAAATGAAGGGCGCCAGAAAGGTCAGGGCGATGACGGAAAACGTCCCGCCGATAAACGATCCGATGGCTGAAACTCCCAGGGCCACTCCCGCCCGGCCCTGCTTCGTCATCTCGTATCCGTCCAGGCACGTGATCACCGAAGCAGCCTCTCCCGGCGTGTTGATCAGCACAGAGGTGACGGTTCCTCCGTACATTGCGCCGTAATAAATTCCCGCCAGCATAATGATGGCCGATATGGGATCCATTCCGAAGGTCACGGGAATGAGCATCGCGGTTCCCGCAGTCGGCCCAAGACCGGGCATAACGCCGATAAACATTCCGACGGTGACCCCGATGAAACAGTAAAGGAGGTTCCAGCCCACGGCGGCAGTTGAAAAACCGTTCAGTAATAATTCAATGGAGCTCATAATACACCTCCTAAAATCCGAACATATTTGTCGCAAAGGACAGCCGCAGCACGACTACAAATAAATAGTAAAGTGCGGCGGACATGATAACCGAACAGACCAGGGATTTTTTCCAGCCGATTTCCTTCCGGAACAGGAGAAAGATCATCACGGCGCTTGCAGCGGTAAACCCGATATACGACAGCAGTACGGAAAACATAAGGACAGACAGAAAGATTGTTCCGGCCCGTTTAAGTCCTTCTTTATTGGATAGGATCCCCGCCAAGCCCGGCTTCTTTATAGAACCGATCAGATAGATGATTCCAGCCGCTATCATAAAACCGCTGATCCACCTGGGCAGAAAGCCCGGCCCCGGAGCCGTGCCGACGATATAATCATAATTCAGCGAATCAAGAAAAAAGATCACCGCAAACAGGATGACGGCAATTCCCGCCCAAAAGTCAGCAGATTTCCTTACCATTGCCACACCTCATTCCTTATCATAGGAATGCCGGGGAGGCGGTGGTATAATTGCTTCCTCCCCAGCAAACCATGATATATTAAAAAGTTTGGAGAACACTCAGATTATTGAGCCAGTCCTATCGTTTTCAGCGTTTCGGCATTTGCCGCGAATTCATCCAGCAGAATTTTCTCGTATTCGGTTGGATCCGCATAGCTGCCGGTATATCCCATGTTGCTGAAAAGTTCAACGGTGGCGGGATCTTCCAGCGCCTGCCTATATGCATCTGAAAGTATCTGAACCACTTCTTCGTCCATCCCCGCCGGGCCTACCAGACCGGTCCAGGCAACCAGATCATAGTCGATTCCCAGATCAGCCGTTGTGGGCGCGTCCGGATACATATCCGTGGCGGCAGTTGTCCACAGGACTTTGAAATCGCCGGAATCAACATACTGCTTGCAGTCTGTGGCCAGATAAGCCGCGCCGTCGACATGCTTGCCAAGAAGAGCCGTGTGTGTATTGGCGGATCCGTCAAAAGGAACGTGAGTCATTTCGATGCCCGCTTTCGCTATAACCGCGGCAGCGGCGACCTGAGCAAAGGTTCCGGTTCCGGGAGAGCCGTAATTGAACTTTCCGGGGTTCTCTTTGCAATATTCGATGACTTCTTCAAATGAGTTGAAGGGCGAATCGGCCGGAACTACAAATACATTGGGAACGGCGAACAATCCGGCAACAGATTCAAAATCTTCAATCGTATACGTTGCCTTACCCAGATGCGGCTGGAACGTCAGAACGCCGTTTACAAACTGCATGAGGTTATAGCCGTCAGGCTGCTGGCCCAGCAATTCGGTAGCGCCCACTACTCCGGAACCGCCGGCAACGTTTTCAACAACGATGCCGTAACCGCCCGGCAGATATTTCCCCGCGGCCTCAGCCAGAGCGCGCGCCAGCGTATCGCTTCCTCCGCCGGCAGCGTAAGGGCAGATCACCCTGACGACCTTCGTCGGGAAGTCAACAGTCGCTGCCTCTTCGGTTTCCCCGGTACCCTCTCCGGTTTCCGCAGGCGCCGGCGAAGAGCATCCCACTGTAAAAGCGCATACCAATACCAGGCACAACAGTAATAATAGACTCCTCTTCATTTTTTTCTCCTTTAATCATAATTCTACAATAACGGGTTTTTATGCACCGCAAATTGTTGACAGAACAGATAAAATTAGATTGCTTTGATAGGATTCTTAATTGTTCCAAGCCCGGAAGCTTCTGTTATGAGGACGCCGCCCCAGCCTCTCAGATCGATTTTCTGGAAATTGACTCCTTCGATGGGCCTCTGTACGGTACCCCAGGAAACAATGTCGCCGGGCAGCAGCGTATGCGCTCCCGACAGATAATTCACAAGAAGCGGGATTTTGAAAAACATATCGCCGGTGTTGCCTGTCTGCACCAGCTTATCATTGACGTAGGCATTGATCTCGACGTTGTTGATGTCGGGGACTTCGTCGGCGGTGGTAAGCCATGGCCCCATGGGCGCAAAGGTGTCAAAGCATTTGTACCGGCCGGCATACGTAAGTCTCTTGTCGCCTTCAGGCCGTTTGGACACGATCCATTCTTTGGTATCCCTTAATTCATGGGCTGTGATATCGTTATGTACGGTATATCCGTAGACATAGCTCTCAGCCTGGTCCTCGGGGATAAACTTTCCTTTTTTTCCAATAACAAACGCGACTTCCGCTTCCGATCCGACGACTCCGATATCAGGAATTTCAACGGGATCATAGGGCCCCGTGATACAGGTCGGAACCTTGATAAAATACAAGGGATGCGGCGCTTCCGGTTTGTCCGCGATTTCAAATTTCTGTTTGTTGTTGATGGCAATGGAAAAAATTTTGGATGGGTTCGGAACAGGCGCTTCAAATTTGATCTCATCCTGCGCGTATAAGATCCGTTCGCCCTGAGGTCCCGCCGCGGCTGTATTCTCCGCCAGAAATGCCATGGCTTCTCCGATTGCGTCCTTTCCTGTTTCTCCGCTTTCAATAAGTCCGATCATGTTTGCCGGAGTTATCACATCAGCCATCTGCTGAGGTTTGATACTCCCTTTGCTGCTCAGCAGAGCGGCATAGGCATAATTGACGTCGGCTACTTTGCCGTCAGGCATAAGCACACCCACGCGCATTGTCCTTTCCGCTGTAAAGCTGCATAATTTCATACTGTACACCAGCCTTTCCGTATAAATTCTGTAGCGGCAGATGATTCTAATTAGGTAATATCATCATACCTTTGCGCTCATCATAACATATGATC
>DATMXY010000483.1:0-3929 GCA_035561275.1 Anaerovoracaceae bacterium
GGAAATATGATATAATAGTTCCGACCATTGTATTCCAGCGTTGCTGCAAGGTAGGAACTATTGATCATGCTCGGCGATGCTCGCATGATTCTATGATTTTACGGATTTTATCGCGATATTCAATGTGATTTAAGAAATAAAGGAAGCTGAACTATGAGAACCCGCACCCGGCTGGACCAAGTGCTCGAAAGCGCGTTTCCGATACCATTTGACGACGGATCAAAATTTGTTTTTTTCGGCGACGTACATAGAGGGGACGACAGCCTTTCCGACGAATTCGGCAGAAACCGGCACATATATTTTCATGCGCTGAACTATTATTATCAAAACGACTTTACCTACATCGAAGTAGGCGACGGGGACGAACTCTGGGAGCATCCTCATTATGAACACATCCGCTCCGCCCATGTTTCCGTTTTTGAAATGCTGAAAAATTTCCATAAAGCGAACCGTCTTGTGATGCTTTACGGCAATCATAATATGCAACTTCGGGATCCGAATTACGTCAAAGAAAATTTGTTTCATACCTATGATGAGTATATTGATGTCAATGAGGATCTGTTTCCCGATCTGGTCGTGCACGAAGGCCTGATTTTGAAACACCGGACTACGGACCAGGAAATTTTCGTCGTACATGGGCACCAGGGCGATCTTATTAACGATCAGCTTTGGAGGGTGTCTTATGTACTCATCCGTTACATATGGAAATTCCTGCATATCATCGGCGTGAAATATGCGGCAAGCCCCGCCAAGAATCGCAACAAACGCCACAAGATAGAAAAGAGCTATACGAAATGGAATGCGAGGCGGGACATCATGATCATCTGCGGTCATACCCACAGGCCCAAGTTCCCTGCCGCGGGAGAACCATCCTATTTCAATACGGGATGCTGCATCCATCCGCGGGGAGTAACCTGTCTTGAGCTGATGTACGGCAAGATCATGCTCGTCTCCTGGAACATGCACAGCAAGAAGGACGGGACCGTGTATATCAAGCGAACCCTGCTCCGGGGACCGGAGCCGATCTCCAATTTCCAGTCAAATGCCGAACGGCTGAAAGCAAAACCGAACGGAAACGGAAATCATAAAAAACATTCAAAGGAGAAGATATAACATGACGGGCATATATGAAATCACAAAGCAGGTCAAATCAGACAGCTTTCAGATGAGTCTTCTCAGCGAAAGCATAAGGAACAGCGCGCTGGAAGCCATCGCGAAAGAATTGCTGGAAAGGAAAGATCAGATATTCGCGGCAAACTGGACTGATTTAAATAAGGCGGCTGTGTCAGGACTTCCGTCCCCCATTGTAAAGCGCCTGAAATTTGACGAGCAGAAGCTGTCCGACGTCATCAGCGGGATCCGGGACCTTACCGCCCTGGCGGATCCGCTTTGGAACAAGCAGCTTGCACGGGAATTGGACGCCAGCCTGACCCTATATAAAGTAACCTGCCCCATCGGCGTCATCGGCGTCATCTTTGAGTCCCGGCCCGACGCCCTGGTCCAGATCGCATCCCTCTGCCTCAAGAGCGGCAATTGCGCCATCCTGAAAGGCGGAAGCGAAGCGGCCAATACAAACAAAGTCCTGTTTGAGATTATCCACGAAGCCGGTGTCAATGCCGGGATCCCCGCCGGATTTTTAACGCTGATCGAAAGTAGGGCCGAAATCGACGAGCTCCTTAAGTGCCACGACACCATCGATTTGCTGATTCCACGGGGATCCAACGAATTCGTCCAGTATATCATGTCCCATTCAAAAATCCCGGTCATGGGCCATGCCGACGGCGTCTGCCACGTTTACGCGGATGAAAGCGCGGATATTGAGAAAGCGGTTCCTGTCATCGTGGACGCCAAAACCCAGTATGCCGCCGCCTGCAATGCCGCTGAGACCCTTCTGGTCCATAAGGCCGCCGCGGGAAAGCTCCTGCCAATACTGAAAAAATCGCTGGATCAGAAATTGGTCAGCATTCGTGGCTGTGAGGAAACAAGAAAGATTATCGACTGCGAAGCCGCGTCGGAATTAGACTTCGGGAAAGAATACCTGGATTACATCCTTTCCGTCAAGATCGTCGATTCCTTGGACGGCGCCATTTACCATATCAACAAATACGGGTCCCATCACACCGACAGCATCATCACGGAAGATCCGGATGCCGCGGAGAAGTTCATGCTGCTGGTGGATTCCGCAGGAGTATATCATAATTGTTCCACCAGATTTGCCGACGGATACCGCTACGGCCTCGGCGCCGAGGTAGGCATCAGTACGGGCAAGCTCCACGCCAGGGGTCCTGTCGGCCTGGAAGGGCTTGTGACCTATAAGTATAAGCTATACGGCAATGGCCATATCGTCGGAGACTATGCCGAAGGAAGAAAGTCGTTCCATTTTAAAGATCTATAGAGCGGAAGATCGGATTTCGAGACAGAAAAAAAAAGGGGCTGTTTTGCTACAGCCTCTTACTTTATTCAAACTCTTCAGCAACCTCTTCAGCAACACAAATTCGCCTTTTCCGCCGGCCGACCATCAGTACGCCTGCGATGACCAACGCGATCAGGACATATTTGATTTCCGTTCTTCCAAGAAATTCATGGAGAAAAGGTTCTTCGGTTATCATTTTTGCTGCGGTAAAGGCGATCACTGCCGCTCCGATATCAATAATAAGGGGAACCCGGTCAACCAATTTGATAATAAGCGTGCTTCCAAAGATCATGATCGGAATACTGATGGCAAGGCCAATAATTACCATTGCATAACTTCCATGAGAAGCTCCTGCCACCGCCAGCATATTGTCGAGGCCCATAGCCGCATCTGCGACAATAATAGTAACAATGGCAGAAAGCAGAGAATCATAGCATTTTACAGAATCGTGGTTTTGCGGTTTCGCCAGCAATTTATAAGCGATCCAGATCAGAAGCAGGCCCCCTCCCAGCATAAGTCCCGGTACCTGAAGAAGCCAGACAATAGCCAAAGTTGCAAGAATCCGAATAGCGATTGCCCCTCCCGTGCCAAGACAGATTGCTTTTAACTGCAGATTTCGGGGTAAGTTGCGGCAAGCCAGACCGATTACAATGGCGTTATCTCCTGCCAGAACAAGATCGATCATTACGATGGATAAAATCCCTGTTATAAATTGCGTTACCGTTAATCCCATAATTTCCATAAGCCTTACTACCTTTCGTCAAATAGTTGTATATTGTATTATGTATACATTATAAACGAAAAAACAAGATAAAACAACCATAACATACATTGACAAGCGAAATATTTTCCAGATTTAAAGAAAGAGAATGCGATTTATCTTTTTTGCACGTATTCTTTGATCACTTTTATCGCATTGTCCAGATGAACGCCCAGCGGCGCGTCTTCCACGCTCACCACATGGATGTTGCAGCGGTTGATCGGCAGCAGCACTTTAAAAGCCCCGCTTTCCCCAATGGCCTGGGCCATCCTCGGACTCAATTCTCCAAGCATGGAATTGGCGTTGATGATGGCGATGACGCCGACGACGATGTCGACAAATTTCATATTATGAACGATGGCGTTCTCTCCTGTGGCGCCGTCGTCTGCTCCAGCCCTGATCATCTGTCCGGTTGCGACAGAATTGGTGCCCAGTGCGATGACTTCTACATCAGGCAAAGCCGCCTTTACCTTCTCCACGATGGCGCGGCCGATTCCGCCGCCCTGTCCGTCCACTACTGCGATTCTCATTGGCTGTTCCTCATCTTTCCTTTTCTTGTATTTACGGTTTGTCCATCTTCAACTTATTATAACGCATAAGTAGAAAATTTTCGACTGTAGAAAATTTTCTTACATCTGCGCGTTATATCGAGGTGGGGGACATCTTCGCCTCGTTATAAGATTATTTTCCCGAAAAATCAATCCACACCCTATATTTGGGCTGTTATGGACTTTTCTGCGGTTCCGTGATATTCTG
>DATMXY010000484.1:0-2052 GCA_035561275.1 Anaerovoracaceae bacterium
CATATATGGAGGCCGAGTATTATCTGATCCAGAGAAAGCTGCTGGAAACCACGGACCGTTTGGATATCTTCGGCACTTATTGGCAAAATTATATCTGCAGGCTCATCGCCGAAAGTGAAAACCGCTTCAGCTTTCTGAGCGAAAAGGGGAAGCTTGATGAAAACATCAGGATCATCGCCGTCCGGGAGATGGGAGAACTGAAAAAGCTGTACGGCGTCGAGTGGGAAAGGATCGGTTCCATTTTCCACGATGACAAAATATCGGTCTGTTGCCTCAGGCAGGAAAGCGGATCCGGGGTACAGGCAAACTACCGTGATAAGGTAAGGCTGGCGCTGGAAACTGAAACGAATGAACAAACGGCAGATAAGCTCAGGGATTATTACGGGGAATACGGCTGCGGCATTTTTGAACGGTATCAGGCCTTCCTGTGGGACGAAATGCTGGTAGGCGTCTTACATTACGACAAGATCACCTTCGAACAGATCATCGGTTACGAGAGGCAGAAAAACGCGCTCATAGAAAACACGAAATTCTTCCTGAAGGGCTATCCGGCAAACAATGTCCTGCTCCACGGCGACAGGGGCACGGGGAAATCCTCTTCCGTGAAAGCACTGCTGAACAAATTCAAGGACAGCAAGCTGAAACTCATATCCCTGAATAAAAACCATGTGGACCATTTGTATAAGATCATTGAGTCCGTTGCCGGCCGGGGCTGCAAATTCATAATATTTATAGACGATCTGTCTTTTGACGATACGGAAGTCGGGTATAAACATTTTAAGTCCGTCATTGAGGGTGGGATCGAGGCGCAGCCTTCCAACGTATTGATCTATGTCACCTCCAACAGGCGGAATATCATCAAGGAAACCTGGAAGGACCGCACCGGGGACAGCGGCGAAGTCCACAGCAACGACGGCATGCAGGAGCGGCTTTCCCTGGCGGACCGCTTCGGCTTGTCCATTACCTATACCGCCCCCGATAAGGAGGCTTTCCTGAAGATCGTGAAAGGGATCGCGGCGCAAGAGAAGCTGGAGATCGACGAAAACCTTCTGATAGAAGAAGCGCTGAAATGGGACGTCCGGCAGAAGGGACGCTCCGGAAGGGTCGCCAGGCAGTTTGTCAACTATATTCACGCAAAAACATTGAACGACGGCGCCAATCCTGTCGCTTGAGCATCGCGCCTGATGTTTATGGTTCTATAAGACGAAGAAAATCGGACAGAATGTTAAAGGAGAGCGTATATTGAGATTTTTAAGAAATAATCCCCTGGTATTACTGCTGATTTTATATATGGCATATCAGTCATTTACCAGACAGCAGTTCGCCAATCCCATGGACTGGCTTATGGATAAGCTGATCATCCTTCCCGCCATCCTCATTGGTCTGGCCTTTCACGAATTCGCCCACGCTTTTGCGGCTGACCGGCTGGGCGACAGAACTCCGAGGATGCAGGGCCGGGTCACCCTCAATCCGGCGGCGCATATCGACCCCTTCGGGCTTCTTGCGTTGTTCTTTATCGGATTCGGCTGGGGTAAACCGGTTATGGTTGATGAAAGAAACTTCAAACATTCGAGAAGGGACGGCCTTATCGTTGATTTGGCCGGCGTTACGATGAACCTTTTTCTGGCTATTGCTTTTACCGGAATCCTACGGCTTCTGGCCGCTTACCAGTACGATTTCCTGAATACCTCTTTGGGCAGCATCCTCATTGAAATGCTCTTTGCCGTCATTTCCATCAATATCGTGCTGATGATCTTCAATCTGCTGCCGGTTCCGCCGCTGGACGGCTTCGGCATCGTGACAGAGATCTTCAATTTAAGGGAAAAAGAATGGTATTACCAGGTTTACAACAACGGTTTCATGATCCTGCTGCTGCTGATTGTATTCAATGTGACCGGAAAAGTGCTGGGGCCGGCGGTCGACTTTGTTTTCGACGCCGTTATGGGTATTTTCTTTTAATAATTGAGTCTGGCAGCAATTGAGTTTTGGCATTAATCGAGGCCAATCATATAACAGAACAGGGGTTAGCACTCTGGCGTGAAGAGTGCTAAT
>DATMXY010000485.1:0-2993 GCA_035561275.1 Anaerovoracaceae bacterium
GAATATGCACTATTTTCATAGTGCATATTCCAAATGTTACAAATTACCGATTTGGGAGACATGATATGGCAAAAATTAATTGGTTTAACGAATTAGAGGATGAAGATTTACTGCAATGCGCCGGGGGTAAGGGAGCCAGCCTGTGCAGAATGTCCTGCTTTAATATGCCTGTTCCGGAAGGTTTTGTAGTCAGCGCGCAGGTATTTACGGATTTTATGGAAAGATCCGGTCTGTGGGACAGGGTATATGAGATATTGGATGGAGAAATTGATTATGCGGACAACACGTCCTTATATAAAGCGGCAAAACAAATCCGCGACATGATCGAAGAACAGGAAATGCCGGAAGACATACGATCAGCTATTTTAGACTATTACAGACAATTTGGAAATAATGCCGCGGTGGCCGTACGTTCAAGCGGGACCGCAGAGGATCTGGATGACGCAAGCTTTGCCGGGCAGCAGGAGACTTTCTTATATGTGATCGGGGAAGACGATGTTGTGCGGTATATCCAGATGTGCTGGGCTTCTTTATATAACGACAGAGCGATCTTTTACCGCAACGCAAAAGGCTTTGACGAGCGCAGCATCTCCATCGCGGTTGTGGTGCAGCGCATGGTAAATTCGGAAAAGGCCGGCGTGATGTTCAGCGTAAATCCCATTGACAAAAACCCCGACGTAGCCGTAATAGAAGCCGCGTGGGGCCTGGGCGAAGGCGTCGTGCAGGGAATCGTAACGCCGGATAATTACTGTGTCAATAAAAACACCTATGAGATTGTCAACGAGTACATTTCTGAAAAAGAAACCATGGTCGTTCGGCTTTCGGAAAAGGGCGGCGTCAAGGAAGTCGAGGTGGAGGAGAGCTTAAGGGAAGCAGTAGTATTGACTCCGGAAGAGATCCGCACGCTGGTGGATATGGCAAAAAAAGTGGAACAGTATTACAACAAGTCTCAGGACCTGGAATGGGCAATCGAAAACGGGAAGTGTTATCTGCTTCAGTCGAGGCCTATCACGACGCTGTAGGTTGTATGAACGGCGGAAAATAAATCTGCAGCAAAGACAGCCGTATTTAAGTTTAGCATTTGGAGGTTATTTATGAGAATTTTTTCTGAAGAATTAAGCAGCAACAAAGCGGTACTGCGTTTCGATGTGGTCGGCGGTCCCGAAAGAGATAAAATTGTCGAGGACCGTTCGTTCCTTGACTACCGCCTGGGCTCCGTCGACGTTACAACAGAAATTACAAAAGAGCAGCCTGACATCGTCTGGAATTATGAAACCGCGGATAAAGATATCAGATATATCAACGGACAATTAATATTGGATGGGTTCTGGGAGGAAGGCGAATTAAACAAGATCATGGTTTCCATGCTCGCCAACGAAATGGACAAATGCGGCCTTCATCCCTTTCATTCATCCAGTGTCATATATAAAGGAAAGGGTATCCTGCTTGTCGGGGGCGAAAATAACCACGGCAAGTCCATGACCCAGTTGGAAGGCTGCCACAGAGGCGCCAGCGTTTTTTCCACCGAGACCACCGTTACCGATGAGGCAGGCCTGGCGCTTTACGGTTCCAAAAATATCTATGTACGGAAACGTGCAAAGGGAACGGAGCGCAGCGATCTTCCGGATCAGGACCAAGGCGTGGTGATGTTCTTCGGCGAGGAGCCCAAAATGGAAATGGCCTATGATCCATGCCATATCGACCTGGCGATCATGCCCGGCATTGACGGCCATTTTGCGACACAGGTCACTCCCATGAACCAGTTTGAAGCGTCTTACCAGAGCTACCATTCCCTGATGAACTTCTTTGGACTGAATCAGCTGCTTTGCGGCAAGTATGGGCTGGCAATGCCGATCATTGACGACGATGAGAGAAGGCAGGCCCGTGCCCGTTTCTGTGCAAAATTTGCCGCAGGCCGCCCGTATTACATGATCCGCGCCAAAAACCCACAGATCGTGTTTGATAAGATCGAAGAGATATTGGAGACGTTATAAAAAAAGGAGAGAACTATGCAACAACTTACAGAAAACGTGTATACCGAGACCAAAATACGAGGCTGCAATCCCAGCATCGTATTTACGAAGGAAGGCTCGGTCTTTATCGATACGGCTCAGTGGATTTCCGTTTTGCTCGAAATGCGCGAGTTCGCTCTGAAACGGGGACCGATAAAAGCTTTGATCAATACGGAGTCCCATATAGACCATATTTTCGGAAACCATTGGTTTCACGGCGAATGCCCTGTGATCGCCCATGAAAATCTGGCCAAGACTTTTTGGAAAATCCCGCCGTCCTTCAATCAGACCACATACGATTACAGCCTTGATATCATCAGGAGACAGGATCCGGGCGCTCTGCACCTGATGCCGAAAGAAGAGGATTACATTCTGAATACGCCCAACGTTACCTTCAGCGACAGGATGTCTTTTCTTCTCGGCGACCATCACTTCGAACTGTTCTATACTCCCGGACACTCCGACGCCAACATCAGCGTTTATGTGCCCGAGGAGCGGGCGGTATTCGTAGGCGATACCGTTTTCAGCGATTGTCAGATCTGGCTTCACACCGTTGACTTTGACGCGTTATTTAAAACGCTGAACTTCCTTTCCAGGCTGGATGTGGATTATATCGTTCCGGGGCACGGAGAGGTCGTCGGAAAAAAAGAGCTGAAGTATCAAACCGCCTTCCTTCATGACTGGTTATCCGCAGTCGCTGCCGGTATTGCCAAAGGATGGAGCAGGGAAGAATGCGTTGAGCGCATAAGCTTCGCGGACCGGTGCCCCGTGGATATCGGGCAGGATGACGCGATGGAATATATACAAACCTGCAACGTCAGGGTCACTTACGACTACCTGATGGAAAATCAATAGAGGTGATTATTGTGAAAACGCAAGGAATCGATTGCATTGCAATCATTGGAACAGGAATGATAGGCGCCAGCATGGCCGCTTTATTCACCGGCAACGGCTATGATACGGTCATGTATGGGATCAATG
>DATMXY010000486.1:0-2168 GCA_035561275.1 Anaerovoracaceae bacterium
ACAGGTCCGGGCGGGCAGGGCAAATCCGTCCCTGCTGGATAAGATCCTGGTGGATTATTACGGAAGTCCGACGCCGCTGAAAAATATTTCAAATATATCCGTCCCCGATCCGAGGAGCTTATTGATTGCGCCCTTTGACCCGAAGTCCATCAATAACATTGAAAAAGCCATTAACATCGCAAACCTGGGGATCAATCCCTCCAACGACGGCAAGGTGATCCGCCTGGTCATTCCGGCAGTCACGGAGGAACGAAGAAAAGAACTGATCAAGGTCGTTAAAAAATATGGCGAGGACGCCAAGGTTGCCATCAGAAACGAAAGAAGAGACGCCAACGACGAGCTGAAGAGACAGGAAAAAGCCGGGGATCTCACAGAGGACGATCTGAAGAAGGCCTTGGACGACGTTCAGAAAAAGACGGATAAGACCATTAAAGATATCGACCAGATCATTGTGGACAAAGAAAAGGAGATCATGGAGGTTTAACGGTTGAGCGATTTTCCTGATATTCTGGGTATGGAGCTTCATGATGCGGCAGCCCTTCTGGAAGCAGAAGGGCTACCTTTTGTTATTACAGAAACGAATGCGGTAAAAAGGGAAGTATCGGACGGCGTCTTCCGCGTGGTCAGGGTACAGCCCCAGATTTCGGACCGTGTCGTACTGACGGTGTGCAGAATATGATTGATAAGGAAAGAATACCGGCCCATGTCGCCATCATCATGGATGGAAACGGCCGGTGGGCGCAGCGCAAAAATCTGCCGCGCATGGCAGGCCACAATGCGGGAATGCTTGCGATGAAGGAGATCGTAAAGGCTTCCTCAACCCTTGGAGTGAAGCATCTGACGGTCTACGCCTTTTCAACGGAAAACTGGAAACGGTCTGTGGAGGAGGTTGGCGGGATTTTCAAACTCTTGATTTTATATGTTGAAAAAGAATTAAGGGAACTCCACGAAAATAATGTTAAGGTAAAGATCCTGGGGGATTATGAAAAACTTCCCCGGGAAGCCGTAAAAAGTATCGAACGCACTCTGGAGACGACAAAAGACAACACCGGGCTCCAATTCAATATCGCGCTGAATTACGGGGGACGGGATGAAATCCTCAGGTCGGTCAAACGCCTGGTAAAGGAAGCGGAGGACGGAAGGCTCAAAGCTGATGAGATCACGGAGGATATGATCGCCGAAAATCTTTACACGGCTGGGATCCCCGATCCGGACCTGATCATCCGGACCAGCGGCGAGATGAGGCTGAGCAATTACCTGCTCTGGCAGTGCGCTTACAGTGAATTTATTTTTACCGACGTGTTTTGGCCTGATTTTACGAGGGAAGAATACGAAAAAACCATCGAGATGTTCCAAAACAGAAAAAGGCGGTTTGGAGGAAGGGAATGAAAACAAGGATCTTATCCGCGGTGATCATGCTTCCGCTCATAGCTCTTTTGTTCGTGGGAGGAAGGCTTCTGCTGCTGGCGTGCTTTGCCGTCGGAGTCATGGGCGTCAGGGAGTTTTACCGCGGTTTTGAAAACCTGAATATAAAACCGTCCTATACGGCTGCGTATATCAGCATCCTGGGCCTTTATGCCGTCAATCTTTTTGTACCTTTGGAATATCAATATTATATGCTCTGGTTTGCGGCTGTTCTGGTCATAAGCATGCTGTACCTGTTCAATATTGAAAACCGGGAGCTGGCCGACGTCATGGCGACTTTCACAGGAATCATTTACGTGGTCTTTCTTTCCTTCCACGTGACCCTGGTCGAACAAACCGGAGAATACGGGATCCTGGTATGGCTCATATTCCTTACCGCTTTCGGTACGGACAGCATGGCCTATTTCACCGGTCTGCTTATAGGGAGGCATAAGCTTGCCCCAAAGATCAGCCCGAAAAAAACCATCGAGGGCGCTGCGGGCGGAATCATAGGAAGCGTTTTACTGTGCTGCCTGTTCGGATACTTTGTGATCCCGCGGCTTCTCCTGCACTGCATCATGATCGGTATACTGGGCGGAGTCGTTTCCCAGCTCGGCGATCTGACGGCATCAATATTTAAACGAAAAATGGGTATAAAAGATTATGGGAACCTGATTCCGGGGCACGGCGGGATCCTGGACCGTTTTGACAGTGTTCTTTTTACCGCGCCGATGGTATATTATTATATTATGATAGTATTGAAC
>DATMXY010000487.1:0-18887 GCA_035561275.1 Anaerovoracaceae bacterium
TGATACAACAAACCTTGCGCCATACCGACGTTTTGTGCAATCTCTTTGATTTTTGCCGCGGACAGGCCTTTCAAAGCGAACTCTTTCATCGCTTCCTTTAAAATGAGCTCCCGTTTCTTTTCTTTCATTTTATCGTTTTGCTCTTTGTTTCTTGCCAAGCCTAAGTCCTCCTTATTTAGATTGAACGTTCATTCAATATAATAGTCTATAAATCCCCTTCTGTCAACAGATAATTCATTTCGCTCCGAATTTTCCTTCGAGCAGCCCGGTCTGCAGGATATGGCCTTCCATAGCTCTTTCAAGCTGTTTCCTGCCGGCCCCGGGTTTAAGATCAAGCAGCGTATCAAGCGTATAAACCATAAACCGATAGGTATGTGTTCCGAAAGGAGGATCCGGCCCCAAATATGCGGTTCTTCTGAATCCGTTTTTCCCTTGCAGGGCTCCGCCCAGAGTTTGGATGACCTCAACGTGGGGAATATTCTCCTCAATTTCCGCAATCTCCGCAATCTCCGCAGGAATATTGTAAACGACCCAATGGGTAAACGTTAAATAAGGTATGGGTATATCAGGATCGTCGACAATAATCGCGATGGATTTGGCAAGCGGATCAACACCTGTGATTTGTATCGGCGGGGACTTGTCTTCGCCATTTCGGGTGTACTTTTTTGGTATTATACCACCGTTTTCAAAGGCGCTGCTCGTTATGACCAGATTGTCCATGTTTCTGACCTCCCTATACCGATCCCCGTAAGATCCAGGTCGGCAAATCGTTTTATTTTTTTTGAATCCCATCCAAAAAGATCTGAAAAGCCAATAGTAACTGTTCTCCAAGCCCATCGTTTTCAGCCCCGGTGCTCCAGCCGACCAGCGTCCCCAGATAAATCTGCATTGCTGCCCGGGCCATGATAGCGGGAGGAATTGCGGATGTAAATTCACCCGATTGCCGTCCTTTTTCAAATACCGGGATCATGGATTCAGCTTTGGCCAGAAGACTGCCTTTGCTTGATTCAATGGCGTTCGTAGTAAGAAACCGCTGCAGCGCCAGCCTCATCTGAGTCCGGTTCTCATTCATTGAATCTCCGATCTCTTTAACTAAAGCCAGCATGCGCGGCGCGTACGGTCCGGGTTTATCGTTTAAGATTTTAAGCTCGTTAAAAAGTAAAGCCTTCTGGAACTTGATCAGCAGGTCTTCCTTTGCGTTGAAATAATTGAAGAAAGTCCCCTTTGCCACACCGGCCGCTTCCGTGATCTCGGCGACGGTTGTCGCCTCATATCCCTTTTCGGAAAAAAGGCAAACCGCAGCGTCAATGATCCGATTCCGGGTCGCCTGTTTTTTCTCTTCTCTGTTCACAATATGACCTCCCTCCCGTCAGCATTATATCACAGTCTCAGGCTGCACAAAAGATAATAATGACTTTTAGTACAATTTTATAATAATAATTTGATATAATAATTGATATTAAGACCATTATACCATAATATACAAAGAAAAACAAAAATGACCGTCGGTACAAATTAAAGTTGACTATCGGTCATATTTCGCTTATAATAAGGATAACACTCGATTCGCTTATAATAAGAATAGCGGTCGAAAAGGAGGAATACTGCATGCAATACCGTTCAGACCCGAAATCGGGAAACAAATTGTCTGTCCTCGGCTTTGGCTGCATGAGGTTTCCGAGAAATCTCACGCAAATCGATATGAATAAATCAGAAAGACTTATTCTGAAGGCGATAGAAAATGGAGTCAATTATTTTGATACTGCCTATGTCTATGGTGGAAGCGAAGAAGCGTTAGGCGCGATCCTGCATAAAAACAACGTAAGAAACAAGGTTTTCATTGCGACGAAACTGCCCCATGCAAAATGCCTGCGGTATGAGGATTTTGATCTGTTGTTCAGGACGCAACTGGAACGGCTGAAGACCGATTATATCGACTATTATTTAATTCACAATCTGTCTGACATAAAGAACTGGGACCGGCTTTGCGGGCTGGGCATAGAAAAATGGATCGCCGAAAAAAAAGACGCCGGTGAAATAAAGCAAATCGGCTTTTCATTTCACGGAATGTCTGACGAGTTTTCTTCCCTGCTTGACGCTTATGACTGGGATTTTTGTCAAATCCAATACAATTATGTAAACACGCATTACCAGGCGGGTACGGCCGGCCTTCGGAGAGCCGCCGAAAAAGGCATGCCCGTCATCGTCATGGAACCGCTGTTGGGCGGTAAGCTTGCAAACGGATTACCGCAAAAGGCGGTGAATCTCTTTAAAAATGCGAACGCCATGTTGTCGCCTGCGGCGTGGGCGTTGAGATGGCTCTGGAACCAGAAGGAGGTTTCCGTTGTACTCTCAGGCATGAATGACGATGCGCAACTCAAGGAAAACCTCGAACTGGCGGGCCAGTCTCTGCCCGATATGCTTACGGATGGCGAAAAGAAAATATTTGATGCGGTTACGGAAGCTTTTCGCGCCTCCTATAAGATTCCATGTACCGGCTGCAATTACTGCATGCCGTGTCCCCGGAGCATTAACATACCCGCATGTTTCTCCGCTTATAACATGTCTTATACTGTTGGGTTTTTATCAGGGCTCCAGCAATATATCACAAGTACGGGGTCCACAAACCCGAATGCAAATCATTCTCCGAACCAGTGCGTCAAGTGTGGCAAATGTGAGGAGCACTGCCCGCAGCATATACAGATCAGGGATTCGTTAAATGCTGTTACGAAGCGTATGGAGCCCTTTTGGTTTCAAACTGCAATAAAGCTTCTTGTAAAGCTCAGATGACATTACCTGGTCAGCGCATTCGGACAGAATTTCCTGATACCGCCCGAGCGCCGTATGAGAGAAACAAATTCTCCCAGCTCTCAACATAGGACCCGGTCGCCCACTCGGCCATGATCACGGTCGCGCCTTCCTGCAGGTCGATCTCCGCCAGAGGGCTTTCCTCCAGTTGCTCCGAACCGATGGGGTAAACCGTTAATTTATTTTTCGTTTTCACCAGAACGATATCCTTATTGGGCGAAGTAAAGGCGTCCAGTGCATCCGGGACCCGGTCTTTGATTTTATGCCAGTTTAAGACCAATGTGTCATAGAAAATCAGATTGGCCGGCGGGACGAGCTTAAGATCAAAGTCTGTCTGCTCATGCGCCTCGCCATTCTGATAGTTGATCCGCCCTACAAGAAACCAATGGCCGTTTTTCCGTACGAGGCCGAAATTTTCCCCGGACTCATCTCTCTCAATGGAAGTGACCCCTTGTTGGATTAAAGGCGCAACCGCCTGGCGCCTTGCACCCGAATAAGCGCTTAATCCCTCGTCCCCCAGTAAATCGGACACCTTCATTACGGTGGACGACGACAGATTATCCACCGGCAGCACCTGCAGCCGATTCACACCGTTGATCTCTTTCTCGATAGCGGCATAATCATTGCCGATATAATCGATGACCCTTATCGCCGGTTCGCTTTCTTCTGCCGGCTCGCTTTCGTTCTGGGCGTCCTGGGCGTCCGTGCTGCCGTCCGATCTCATTTCATCCTGCACGTCCGAACTGACGTCTGCGCCATTGTCCGCTCTCATCCCGTCCTGCACGTCCGCTATGTTATCCCCCCTCTTCATATCGAGAGACTTAGCCGCCACATTGCGGGCTGTCAGCACATTGCCTGTCTTTCCTTCGGCGGAGATATCCCGGACGCTGAGTTCCCAGAAACCGCTGGTGCGCGGGAAAAAAAGCTGTTCGGCGGCCAGCACCGGATGAAGCTGACGGTAATCGGCGGCGACCCAAAGCGTTTGGTAAGTATAGCCGGTATCCGCAGGGATCTTCAGTCCCAGCAGGACGCCGGACGTCGCTTCGTTTTTATCCTGGAGCAGATCCTGTTCATTTATATCAGCTGTGCCCAGCGCGCTGTCCGCCTGATCCGAAACCTTTCCCAACAAAAGGTCTTTGTCCTGCACGAAAAAAATCATGCTGGTATCGTCGATCTTCATAACCTCCCCCAGGAAATTGGAAGCCGCATAGAGGGTGACGACATCGACCTCCCGGGTTTCCGGAACAGAAATACCGGCAGGCGTAATATATTTTGTCGTCAGGTAATCGGCCGCATTCACTCTTTTTATTTTAAACGAAAGGTCGTCCCATACATGCCCACCGAACGCGGCGGCGCCTTCGTCAAACTGGACGCTGCTTCCTGTCCATTGCTGCGTTGTATCCGACCCGCCGCCGTTTGTATCCAGCTCTTGAAGCACCGTCCATTTACCTTCCAACGGGCTAGCCTGGTTTTGCGGAGGTATGATCTCGCCGGCCGATGCGCCCGAAGAACCGGCGCAGCCGCCAAGGATAAGAGGCATAAGGAAAACTATAATAAACAGGCATTTTTTACCCATTGGAGCGCACCTCCCGGGGCAGAGTAACGACGACGGTCGTCCCCACATTGACCTCGCTGCTGATTTCCAGCCTGCCGCCCATCAGGGTGACGATCTCTTCGCAGATGGATAAACCGATCCCGTTTTTGGAACGTGAGCTCTTGCCTTTATAAAACTTCTCTTTTACCATGGGCAGCTCCTCCGGGGCAATGCCGCACCCGCTGTCTGCGATCGTAAATATATATTGCTTATCCGCGACCTCGGTCTGAAAGCGCACAAACCCTCCGGCGGCGGTAAAATTCAAAGCATTGTCCAGAATATTGATAAATAATTGTTTCAGGCGGTTGGCGTCGGACAGTAAATCCGGCAGGTTTTCGGGGTAATCGACAGTAAAATTGATATTTTCCCGGGCGGCCCGCGGCGTCAGTTGTTTACGGATATGTTCCAGAAGATCAGTCAGATTGACTGTTTCATATTCCAGCCTGATCCTGCCGGAAATAAATTTGGAAAAGTCAAGAAGTTCCTCCACCATCCGGGTAAGCCGTTCACTCTCTTTGGCAATGATGCCGAGGCCGTCGTTCAGCGTTTCCTTCTGTTGGAATTTTGCGTTTCGCAGTGTAATAGCCCAGCCCATAATAGAGGTCAGCGGGGTACGTAGCTCGTGGGAAACCGAAGATATGAAATCATTTTTCAGTTTTTCTTTTTTAGTAATTTCATCTGCCATGTAGTTTAAGGTATCCGAAAGCTTGCCGATCTCATCTTCCCTCTTCTTCTTGCTTTTGATCTGAAAATTGCCCGCCGCCATACTCCCGGCAACGGCCGTCACTTCCTTCAGGGGGACAAGAATGGTGTTGGCCAAAAAAATGCTGAGCAAACCGACAAACAGAACCACAAAAAGCCCGATGGCAATAAAAATCCTCATCGTGCTCCGAATGTCCCGGTCAATGGCGTCGGTAGAAGCGATCAGACGCAGGGCTCCGACAATCTGCCCGTCCGATTTCAAAGGATAGGCTACGGCCATAACTTTCTGTCCGTTTAATTTCCCGACCCATTCCCCCATCCTGTCATTTAAGGCGTCCTGAATATCGCCCGCCGGCTCTTCCGGTCCCGGGATCGTCCCCAGGGAATCCATGATGATATTCCCTTCCCGGTCGACGATTTCCACCTGGGCATTGCTTTGATTCCAAAAGGCGTCGACATTATACAGGATATTATCTTCCAGCGACGTGTCGGAATAATATCTGGAATACATATCCGCACTGATTTTGACCTGATTTGTCAGATTGCCCTTTAAGCTGCCATAATAATTCTGCTGGACCGTATAAATCAGCAGCATTTCCAGAATGGCCACCGAAACCAGGATCACGATCATAAAATTCGCCGTCAGCCTCCCTCTGATCCCTCTCATGGGAGCCTCCCGCCGGACTGCGGCTGCCACCGGTAACCGGAACCCCAGACAGTTTTAATATAGCGGGGCTCGGACGGATTGTCCTCTATTTTTTCCCTGAGCCGCCTGATATGCACATCCAGGGTTTTCGTATCGCCAAAATAATCCTCTCCCCAGACAGCGTTCAGGATCGCGTCTCTTTTCAGCGTCTTCCCCGGATTTTCCATAAACAGCTTCAATAAAGAATATTCCGTAGGGGTCAGTTCCACTTCCGTATCATTTTTAAGGAGCTTGTTGGCGGCGGTATCCAGGTGCAGATCCCCGTAGATGTAGGACTTTCCTCCGGTTTTAAAACGGTTCCGGCGTCTCAGCATCGCTTTGATCCTTGCAATCAGCTCAAAGGGATTAAAGGGCTTGACCATATAATCGTCCGCCCCCAGTTCAAGGCCCATGATTTTATCCGTATCCTGCCCCTTGGCCGTCAGCATGACGATGAGGGAATCCGGCGCGGTTTCGCGAATGTGCCGGCAGACTTCCAGTCCGTTTATCCCGGGCAGCATCAGATCCAGCACAACAACATCGGGGAGGAACGCCGTAAGGAGGGACAGCGCATCCTCCCCGCTCGCCGCTTCTCCGACTTCATATCCGGCCATCTCCAGGTTGAGCGTGATAAAACGCCGGATCGAATCTTCGTCTTCAACGACCAGTACTTTTATCTTATTATCCTGCATACTCTCATCCCTTTAAGTTTTTTTACTATCCTATTCATTATATCATGTAAGCCGCGTCACCGCAGGATTATTGTTCCCCTTCACCATACCAAGTATTGAGTTTCAGTGCTTTACAAAAAATTTAAAAATCATTACGAAAAAGTTAAAATCTCAAACAATCGTAGATTGTGCAAAAGGAAGGAGTAATTTTAAAGACGCCGGGTTCGGCGTCTTTAAGCGGCTATTCAAATCGACTTATTCGATTTGATGCCGTCGTTTAATATTCGTTGGGCATCTCGCCGAGTTCGGCCATTGAAAATACCGGACCGTCGATGCAGACATACCTGCGGCCGATGTTGCACTTGCCGCATTTTCCGACCCCGCAGGTCATACGCATTTCCAGAGTCGTGTAGATCCTTTCAGGAGACATGCCGTACTGGACAAAAGCGTTTGACAGAGCCTTGATCATCGGCGGAGGACCGCAGAGGACCGCAAATGTATTTTCGATGTCAAAGGGAATCCTGTCTATCAGCGTGTGCGGGAATCCGACAAATTTGTCCCAGCCTTCCACCGGGCTGTCGATGGTCTGATAGAAGCTGACGTCCGGCATGCCTGCCCACTTCTCAAAATCATATGAGAAAATGAAATCGCCGGGCGTCCTCGCCGCCATGAGCATGTTGATTTTTCCGTATTTGCTCCGGTACGCCGGGTCAAAGATATAATCGATCATCGGACGGAGCGGAGCAAGGCCAAGGCCGCCGGTCACATAGAACAGATCGCTGCCTTCCATCTTTTCGAGGGGGAAGGAATTTCCGAAGGGACCTCTGATCCATACGGTGCTTCCCTCGCTGAGCATGTGGATGTGCTCTGTGACATGGCCGGTGCGTTTAATCGTCAGTTCAAGATGATCCTTGATCAGGGGGCTGGATGCAAAGCCGAAGGTGCATTCACCGATGCCGGCCAGGCTGAACTCCACAAACTGACCGGGCCTGTAATCAAAGGGCTCGTCGAGCTTCAGCCTGAATGTCTTGACATCCTGAGTATCCGACTTTGTCTCCTGGATCACCTCCAGAATCGTAGCGCGGGACGGCATATAAGGATTCGTATTACTCATTTCTCTGCCTCCTCTGATTTCTTCGTCTCCTCCAAGCGCTTCATGATATCGGATACCGTATTCCTGATATTAAGGCCGCCGGGACATGAACGAATACAGCGGCCACAGCCGGAGCAGGCGGTATATCCATAGTTTTCGGGAATATAGAGGTATTTGTGTAGAACGCGCTGCCGGAATCTTTCAAACTTTTTTGTTCTCGGATTGTGGCCGCCGGCGTGCAGTGTGAACCTCGGATACATGCAGCTGTCCCATACCCTCGTTCTGGTGACGACGCCCTTGTTTTCCGCGTCTCTGAGGTTGAAGCAGTGACAGGTGGGGCAAATATATGTGCATGTTCCGCAGCCTATGCAGCCCTCGGCATATGCCTCCCAGGGCATGGCAGTAAATACGTCCGCCTCGCCGGCTTTGACAACAAGCTTTTCCGGCTGCCGGCCGCCGTGCTTTACAGGCTCGGCCTCGGTTCCGGTAAACAGTTCTGCTCCTTTTTCGGCCAGCGGTTCATAGACAAGCCCTCCGTCCACCAGATCCAGGAAACCGTCGCAATCGGGAGAAAAAGTCAGATCCGTTCCCCTTTCATCGCAGAAGCAGCCCGGTTTCTTTTCCAGGCAGCCCATTCCCACGACGGTCAGGCAATTTCTTCTGTTTATATAAAAGCTGTCTTTGAATCTCCCTTTGTCGCCGGTAAACACCTCGTCGAAAACCCTCATCGCGGCGGCGTCGCAGGGCTTTACTCCAACCAGAAGCACGGGTTTGATATTCTGCGCTTCCTCTACTCTGTCTTCAAGAAAACGTATTACGTTCTCAACCCTGGGAAAAACGACTTCCTTGGGCGACTTATAGGGCAGCCGATCATCCAGGACGACGTCGTTGACGTCGCTGATTTCGGCATAGTCGAGCTTACCATCCGCCATTACGGGTGCTATCACGGTATATTTTTCCATCAGTTCAGCCAAAGCGGCCTTGGCCTGGGCCATATCCATTTTATATGCCGACAACGCTGTCACCCCCTAAAAACGCTATCTGCGGATCATCGACCGTGTACCGGTTCATGACCGGCGTTGCCTCAGGATCGGCGCCTGCCTTGAAATCGTAAGTTTCATCGATAAACTCACTCAGGCCCCGGAAAAGGTATTTGAGGTTCACCCCTGAGGGACATACCTTTTCGCAGGCGCCGCAGTCGGTGCATCTTCCGGCCAGATGCATGGCCCGGGTCAGATGAAATGCTATCTTTGTGGAGGTATCGGCGTCGATCTGTTCCCAGGGCGTCGCCTTTCTGTCGATAAAGCAGGAAACGCAGTAACAGCCCTGGCAGGCCTGACGGCAGGCGAAGCAAAGGATGCACTTGTCTATTTCCTTCATGAAACGGTCAAACCGCCCGTTTACGGTGGACGTCTTCGCCCACTCGGTTATGTTTTCGGCGGCATTCGGCATCCCGAGATCCCTGTAGGTATCCGAACCGTCGGCGCCGATGGCAACATCATACAGATTCGGGATCGAGGAAGGACATGCGTCGCATCCCGGCGCCGGTCTGCCGTCCTTCATTTTTCCGGAGCATTCAATTCCTATGATGACGAAATTTTCACGTTTAAGCTGGTTTTCAGAGATAAGGTTTATAATTGACCTCACATCGCAGGGTTTGGCCGCGATTGCCACCCTGCCCTTTGTCTCCGCCAGGTAGTTTGCCAGGTTCGTATGACAGGCTTCATTCCAGACCAGATTTTCGGCGTCTTCGGCCGTTCTTGCGAAATACGGCGTCGGCCAGCCGGCCTCCTGATTCTCTTTGAGTCCCAGCACCGCTTCCACGGTTCCTTCGGCCAGTAGTTTTGCCGCCGTTTCGATCAGCTTCTGAGATTGTTTTTCGTAGTCCATCATTCACCATCCCTTCCGCCGGGGCTGTCGGATCCGGGCTTGCCGGGTCCCAGCCTGCTGGGCCCCAATACTCTAATCTTATCGGTAACCGTGGTGACGACATCGGCAAATTTTGCTCCTTCGGAAGCCGATACCCATGTAAACTGAACTCTGTCAGGGTGGAAGCCCGCAAGGGACAGCAGCCTTTTCAGAACAGAGAAGCGTCTGCGGGCATAGTAGTTGCCTTCGAGATAATGGCAGTCGCCGGGATGGCAGCCCGATACCATTACACCGTCGGCGCCGTCGGCCAGCGCTTTGATGATATACTGAGGGTTGACTCTGCCGGAGCAGGGCACTCTTATGACTCTGATGCTGGGCGGATACTGGATCCGGCTTGTTCCGGCCAGGTCCGCGCCCGCATAGCTGCACCAGTTGCACAAAAACGCGACGATTTTGGGGGTCCATTCCCCGGAAACGGCGCCTGTGGTTTCAGCCGGCGCGGCATTCTTTATTTCTGCACGCTCGCTCATTGTACTCACCTGCCCTTCTACTTTCTCATGAGATACTCGATCTCATTGACAATCTGCCTGTCTGCAAATCCTCCTACATCGATGGCGCCGCAGCGGCAGTTTGCGGCACAGGTGCCGCAGCCCTTGCAAAGCGCCTCATTGACGACGGCGCGTTTTACGGTGCCGCCGCGAACAGGCACATCCTGGACTTCGACGGCCCCGTAGGGGCAAATCGTCTCGCAGGTACCGCAGGCGGTGCAGAGATTGCCGTCGACCCTGGCGATGGTGCCTTCCGTCTCAATGAAGTCTTTAGTAATGACTGTCGCCGCTCTGCCGGCCGCCGACCTGCCCTGGACCATGGATTCTTTCAGGTTTTTCGGGGAGTGGGCAAGGCCGCAGAGGTATACGCCTTCTGTGGCGAAGTCCACCGGTCGCAGCTTCGCGTGAGCCTCCAGGAAGAAACCGTCCTGTGTTTGAGGAATCTTCAAAAGCTGTGCCGTTTTTTTGTTGGCCTCCCTGTCGGCCGCTATGGCTGAGGCCAGTACGACGAGGTCGGCGTCCATGGCGATCTCGGATCCGACAGCGGGGCTGAAGACCGAAACCCTGAGGCCGTTATCGCCGTTAACCGCGTTATCGTCCGTAACCACCGGCTTGCGTTCCATTTCCATGACTTGGGGCTTGCGTTCCACGTCATAGTTTACAAAATTGACCCCGTTCTGCCGTTCGGTCCTGTAATTCAACTCGTGCATTCCGTAGGTGCGCATCTCTCGGTAGAGTACCGTAACGTTCACATCAGGATTCAGCCTTCTCAGGGCGGCCGCGTTGCGGACGGCCTGATTGCAGCACACGCGGCTGCAGTACATCCTCTCGTCTTCACGGGAGCCTACGCACTGGATCATGACGACGTTCTTCAGATCTCTGAGGGTTTCGTCGCCGCTCTGCAGACGCTTGTCGAGTTCGAGCTGGGTGATCACGTTTTTGCTCTGCCCGTACAGGTACTCCGTTGGCCGAGCCTCGAATGCGCCCGTTGCAACGATGACGACGCCGTGGTTTACGGGAGTCAGGACATTTCCGGTGACCAGAGTGGTCTTGAAGTTTCCTACAAAACCCTCCAGCTTTCCGACGGTTGTATCAAGATACACCTCAATGAGGTCGTTGTTCATTACCTTGTTGATCATATTCTGAACGTATCTCTGAATGGGCCGTCCGTTATAGGTCTCATGCAGACCCAGAGCGTTTCCGCCCAGGTCGCCGCTCTTTTCCACAAGGATGGCCTGATAACCCATATCGGCAATGGCCAATGCCGCGCTCATGCCGGCCGCGCCGCCGCCGAGAATCAATGCGGAGTGCTCTACGGGGATCTTCTTTCTCTGAAGGGCGACTGCCAGCAGACCCTTGCCGACGGCCATCCGGACAAGTTCCTTGGCCTTCCGGGTTGCGGCCTCCTTGTCGTCCATGTGCACCCAGGAGCATTGGTCTCTTATATTTGACATATTGAACAGATAGGGATTGAGTCCCGTCTTCTTGAGCACCGATTGGAAAAGCGGTTCGTGGGTCCTTGGGGTGCAGGAAGCGACGACAACGCGGTTAAGGTTGTGCTTTGCGATCAGGTCCATCATGTTTTTCTGCGCGTCGACGGAGCATGTATAGAGGGAATCTTCCACATGCACGACAAAGGGCAGGGTCCTGATGTACTCACATACGTCGGGAACGTCCACATAACCGCCGATGTTCACGCCGCAGCGGCAGATGAAGACGCCCATTCGGACAGGTTCGTTGGAAACGTCCCTCATGGGAACTTCTTCATCGGCATTGAAGAACCTGGAGAATTCAACTTCGCCCATTTCGCCGGCGTTTGCGATCCTGGCTGCGGCGGAAGCTGCCGCACTGGCCTCCGCAACGGTTTCGGGAATGTCCTTGGGACCGGCTGCGGCGCCGCAGGCAAAGATGCCGTCAACAGAGGTTTCGGGAGCACTGAATTCGTCGCAGTGGACAAAACCGTACCGGTCGGTCTTGATCCCGGCCCTGGCGAACATTTCCACCGTAACCGGATTCGACTGAAAGCCGGTCGCCAGCACAATGATATCGTAAAGATCTTCTGTTCTGGTTCCGTCCGGCCTGGTGCTCGTGAGCCTGAGCATTCCGTTCTCCAGGCGCTCGACGCCGCCGGCGCGGCTGCGGATAAATTTGATTCCGTATTTATTTTCACCGGACTTTACGTACCGGTCAAAGTCCTTTCCATAGGCGCGCATATCCATGTAATAGATGTGGATATCTTCCACCGAGGGCAGGTGCTCCTTGGTGATCTGCGCCTCCTTGACGGAATGCATGCAGCAGACCGAGGAACAGTAGTCTGTCTTACACTGATAATCCCGGGAGCCGACGCACTGGATGAACGCGATGCGCTTCGGTTCCCTGCCGTCGCTGGGGCGCTGCACGTGGCCGCCGTAGGGTCCGGACGCAGAGAGGATCCTCTCATACTCCATGGCGGTTACAACGTCGGCATATTTTTCATAGCCCAGTTCGGGCGGGATCTTGTCGGTCAGGTCATAGCCCGGGCACATCACAATGGCGCTGACGGGGATCTCGACATACTCGTCGCTCTGTCTGTGGCATACGGCGCCCGCCTTACATGCGGCTTCGCACGCAAGACATTCACAGCAGATGGAGCAGTCTACGCATCTCCTGGCTTCTTTTCCCGCGGTCTCCTCGTCGTATCCCAGCTCCACCTCGTCAAAGCTGCTTTGGCGCCTTGTCATCTCGATGACCGGCATTTTGGCGCGGACTTCGTGCCGATAGCCGTCTGTATCAACTTTTGATAGATCCGTCTGGGGCAGCAGGAAGGGTTCAACGGGCTCACTCCTGCCTTCCAGATAATTGATGATCGCCTTTGCGGCCCTGTTTCCGGCCGCGACGGCCTCAATCAGGGTAGCGGGGCCGGTCTCGGCGTCGCCCCCCGCGAATACGCCTTCCATGGCGGTTTGCGTATCTTTAGCCTCAATGTTGCCGTATTGATTGAAAATATCAAAGCCCGCGTTCCTGATATCCTGTTCCACCTTCTGACCGACGGCGACGATGATATTGTCCGCTTCGATCATAAATTCCGAGTCCGGAACGGCCACAGGACTGCGCCTTCCGGAAGCGTCAGGCTCGCCCAGCTTATTTCTGCCGCACTTCAGGCCCTTCAGCCTGCCGTTTTCGCTTACAACCTCCACCGGCGAAGTCAGGAAACTGAACTTCACGCCCTCTTCCTCTGCCTCTTCAATTTCCCAGGGATTGGCCGGCATCTGCTCTCTGGAGCGCCGGTATACCACCGTGACGTCGCATCCGAGCCTGAGCGCGGAACGGGCGGAGTCCATGGCCACATTGCCGCCGCCGACAACGATGACTTTCTTTCCTATCTCAGGTTTGTTTCCGAGATTTAAGTCCCTGAGGAAATATACGCTGGGAATCACGGCCCCGTTGTCCTCGCCGGGAATACCCAGCTTGGAGTCGGTATGAGCGCCGATTCCGAGGAATACCGCCTTGAAGCCCTGGGCTTTCAAGTCCTCCAGGGTAAAGTCCCTGCCGATTTCGGTATTATACTTTATCTCGACGCCAATGTCTTCGATGAGGGAGATTTCATAATCCAGAACCTTCTTGTCAAGACGGTAATCGGGGATACCCACCTTCAGCATTCCGCCGCCTACGGGAAGCTTTTCAAATACTGTGCACCGATATCCTTCTTTGGCAAGGGAATACGCGCAGTTGAGCCCGGCAGGGCCGGCGCCGATAATGGCTACCTTAGTATCCCTGGACTCGGCCTTGACTTCTATTTTCTTCTGATTGCCCTTGCGGTCCGTGTCGGCGATAAAGCGCTTAAGGCTCGCTATGCTGATGGGCTGCTCTACAAAGCGCCTCGTACAGTTGGATTCACAGGGATGGACGCATACTCTTCCGAGGACGCCGGAAAACGGCGTAACACGGCGGACGACGTCCAGGGCTTCCTCATATCTTCCCTCGCCGATCAGGGTCACGTACCCGTGGGCGTCGATATGCGCAGGACATTGATATTTACAGGGCGAGGAGCCCTTCTTATCGATGACGACTTTATTGGGGGCGGCCTGCGCAAAGGGCTTGAATACGGCCCTGCGGCTGCCGACGCCCATATCGAATTCACTCTTTAAGGATATGGGGCATTGCTTTACACAGTCTTCGCAGCCGGTACATTTATCCATGTCTATGTACCGGGCTTTCTGGCGGATCACCGCCGTAAAATCGGGAGCCTTTCCGCGGATCTCCGCCACCTCGCTCCAGGTCATGGTTTTGACGAGGGGATGGTTGAAGGTCGCGGTGACCTTCGGGGCTAAGATACATGCGGAGCAGTCGTTTGTCGGGAAGGTCTTGTCAAGCTGGGCCATCCTTCCTCCGATGGAAGGAGAATGTTCAACCAGAAAGACCGGAATTCCCATCTCCGCCAAATCATGGGCTGCCTGGATACCGCCTATCCCTCCGCCCACGACCATTACCGGTTTTTTCATCCTTTCCACCTACTTTTCTATTTGCTTCAGCGCTTCGGCCAGCTTTTCCAGCCTCAGCCTGCCGATTTCATTTTCAAGAGCAGTAATTTTACCGATTGAATCCTCCGCCACGGCGCCCTCTTCCACGGCGACCTCACGGACAGTCTTAATGACGTCCGAAGGCCTGGCGTTTTGAGGACAGTGGGAGGTGCAGCGTCCGCACTGGCTGCATTTCCAGATCTCTTTCAAGGCCAGGAGCTCATCCTTCATACCCAGAAGCGCCATTCTCATGATGGTGCGCGGACTGTAGCCGGAATCCAGTTCGGCGACGGGACATCCTGCCGTGCAGGTGCCGCAGAGGTAGCAATTCATGATATTTGCTCCGTCCGGGATATTGGCGATCTGCTTTTTAAAATCGGGATTTAATTTTCCGTTCATACGCTTTCACCTCGATTCAATTCAGAGACGGACGGGGCAAAAAGCCCGCGCGCTCGACAACTACGGGGACGATCTCTTCCCATCCCACCGCCATGATATGCAGTCCGCTGACGCCTTCGATTTTCTTGATCCGTTCGATGATCTCGAGCACGATCCTTATGCCCTCTTCCTTGGCGTCTTCCGCTTTTCTCATGCGTTCCACAAGGGAATCCGGAATATCCATGCCTGGGACCTTCTGTGTCATTTCGATGGAGCGAACGGATTTATTCACCAGGACGCCGGCTTCAATATATGCCTGCTTATGTAAGCCCCACTCCCGGACCTTTTCCATCCACGCTTCGAATTTATCGATATCATAGATGGACTGAGTCTGTACAAACCTGGCGCCGGCCTGTATTTTCTTTTTTAAACGGATGAGCTGCAGCTCCACGGGGTCGGCAAAGGGATTCGCCGTCGTACCGATGAAAAACCCGGGGACGCCCTTGGCCTTTTTACCGTTATAGAATATTCCTTCATTCTGAAGGTCTGATAACATCTTAATGAGCTGAACGGAGTCGACGTCGTAAACGTTCTTCGCCGCACGGTCGTTTCCAAAGCTCTGGTGGTCGCCCGACAGCACAAGGAGGTTGCGGAGCCCCAGGGCCCAGGCGCCCAGAAGATCGCTTTGTATCGCGATCCTGTTCCTGTCCCTGCAGGTCATCTGGACCACGGCCTCGACCCCTTTCTGCTGTACAAGCAGGGAGGCCGCGATGGAAGACATGCGCAGGATGGAGGTCTGGTTGTCTGTTACGTTTGCGGCGTCGATGACTCCGTGTATCGCTTCCGCCGCGTGGTATACATGACCGGCGTCGGCGCCCATGGGCGGGCCGACCTCGCCTGTGACGACGAACTCGCCTGCTTCGAACAGCTTTTGAAGCCTGCTTTTTTCTATGATTTTTTCTTCATCCATGGCTTAAACCTCCTCTATGGCAACATCAGGCCTGCGGAGCTTCCTTGGCCCGCCGTCCCTGCTGGTGCTCCAGTTTCTCGGCGGGATGGTTTCGTAGAGCCTGTCGAGCTGATTCAAGCTCTTCAGCCTGTCATAGATGAGCTGCCAGCCGCAATCGACGGAGTCATCAACCTCACATTTTCCCTTTGCACTTCCGCCGCAGGGGCCATTGAAATGGCTTTTGGAGCAGCGCGCCACAGGACATACGCCGCCGGTTTTTTCGAGGACGCAGTCGCCGCAGCCCTGACACATTTCTGTCCAGTATCCGGCTTCGCGGTTCGCGCCCATAAAGGATGTATTGAGGGCCGGTATCACCGGCTTTCCCGTGCAGCGCTCGGCCATGTACTGTACGCCTACGCCGCAGGCCATGGACAGGACCGCGTCCGCCTGCCCGACGTCCCCGTCAAACTCAGCCAGGAACTCGGCGTCGCACTGGCGCTCGGGAGTCACTATCTTAAATTCCTGATCTCCTGACAGAGATAACAGCTCAGCCAGTTCCTTTGCCTCCTTTTCACCACCGGCAAGACATACGGTGACGCATGTTCCGCAGGCCGCTATAAGGATCTTCTTGTAAGCCTTTAAAGTATCCCTGATCTCTTCAACAGGCTTTTGAGACGCTATGATCATTTTTCCCCACCTCCCGCCAGGGCTTTGAAAGCCGCGTCATTGAGAATGTTAACCATTGTAATTCCTGTCTGAACAAAGCTTAAACGCCCGGGGTCATATCCCAGCTTATCAAGCCTATCCTTCAGTCTTTCAACCTGCTTTACGCATCTTTTGTTTCCGTCGCGGTGCCTGCAGGCGTCGTCGCAGCAAACCGCGACCATTACATTGTCATAGGACTTCAGTGCCTCGGTCATCATCGCGGCGCTTACGTCGCCGCCGCAGGGTACGGATTCAACGGCCGCGTCCATGCCGGCGAGGGCCTCCTTCGAGGCGATGAATGCGGAATTCTCGCAGCAGAAAACCTTGAGCCGCCGGCCCCCGGCAGCTTTGCTTTCCGTTGCTTCCACAGCTTCGCTGTTCTGACCCGCGGCTCCGCTCCTGAACGCATCCTTAACGATTACACCTTTAAACTCAATGGCGCTTGCCGGGCAGACGGCCACGCAGATGCCGCAGGCTTCACAGAGCAGATCGTTTACCTTCATTGCCGACGCGCTCTTATCAGGGCCAAGGGCCGAATGAGGACATACCCTGTAGCAGGTATAGCAGAAAGCGCACTTGTCAGTGTCCACAAACGCAGTCTTCTCTTGTCCCGGCCTTTCCAAAGCCAGCATATCCTTAACCAACGCCGGTACGATCTTCCGGATATCACCGCCAAGGGCAATCGTATCTATCAATTTCACATTTCTTTTAAATGTCGTTCCCTGATTTAAAAACCATCTGTTACCGCTGATATGTCCGCCGTCGTATGTACGGATCCGTAAAGCATTGACAAGCTCGTCAAGCTCCGGAGCGGGCTTCCCTGCACAGTCGATGCAAAGCGGCGTATCAAGGGATGTGAAAAGCTTTCCGTCCCAGATATTGATGGTATCAATACCGTCATTGTCAGATATATTGAGAGTCTCATATTTTATAAACGTAACTCCCTTTTGTCTCGCGTCCCGGTAGCGGTCGTCAAATTTATCATCCGGCGCGCGGGAAGAACGCATGAGGACCGCCACGCGTCTTTTCACGGACGCAAGGTAGGCAGCCATTTCAAGAACCCGGCTTTCTATATGGGGATTTGTGTCCTCGCCCCTATCCATCAGGAAAACGATCGTATCATGAGGCTTTAAGCCAAGAATGTTTTTTTCTATAACCGCTTTATCCGTTATCAGGGGGCTGAGCTTTGTATCATGAAGCAGAACTACAGGCAACTCTTCGGGCAGAGCTTCCAGCTCGGCTGCCGTTTCGGCGACAGCAAGCTCAAAACCGGCGTCGGACAGGGCCGATTTGAAGCTCTCACTGTATCTGCTTTTTCCGGCCAATACTGCTTTCATTGTGCGTTTCCCTCCTCTGCAGCATTATTTATGAGCATAACGGCGGCATTCCTTGCGCTGGCCATAGTATCGGCAATACTCATGGGTGAAACCGCGCAGCCTGCGAGATATACCCCGGTTTTCACCGGCGGCATTACATAGGTAAGGAACCCGTCGCTTTTGACCTTCAGTCCGGTGATATCGGCAAGGGCCGTGTTCTTTGCCGGATCGGGATGAATGCCCGTATTAAGGAAAAGGTAATCGAAGCTTCTCTTCCTTTTGCCGTCAGCATCTTCGTATGCCACCACCGGAATATCGCCCTCAAAGGATATGTCCACAGGACGGCATCTTTCGAGCTTGATCCCTCTGCCGGTCAGTTCTTTGGCATAATTTCCCGGATTTACCGCCTGAAGATCCATATAAAAAATAACCACCTCGGTATCCGGGTAATAATGCTTTATTACCTTTGCGGCGCGGGTGGAATAGGCGCAGCAAACCTGGGAACAGTAGGATGCTCTTTCCTTCAGGCTTCTTGAACCGTAACACATGATAAAAGCCACGCTTTGCGGAGTCTCCTGGAATATTGAGTCCGCTCCGCGCTCTTTCATCAGTTTTTCAAGGGCATTGCCCGTATAGACTCTGGGAAATGCGGGCGTATCATAGCCGGCCCCGGCCGCTCTGGAAGAATCCTCAAAGCCGGTTGCGACGACAACGTCCGTAAAGTTCCCTTTGATTTTACCCATATTCGTCTGAATCAGTGCGTTGAATATTCCGTCAGCTTCGGAAATGTCAATAACGCTGGAATTGCAGAATTTTTTTACTTTAGGGTCGCCTTCGACGTCCTGCCAAAGAGTACCTACGGCGCAAAGCCCGCAAATATTACATTTAGCATCCGACTTACAGCCATAGCCACGCACTTTTCCGCCAATATCCATACTTTTTTCGACGATGCAGGAGCCTATTCCCGCTGCTGAAAGCTCTTTGGCAACCGTGCAGCCGGCAAGACCGCCGCCGATGATCAATACGTTTTTCACGACTTCACCTGCCCCCCTATTTACAAATCATGATAT
>DATMXY010000488.1:0-2871 GCA_035561275.1 Anaerovoracaceae bacterium
ATAATGATGAGGTGAGTGGAATTGAGAGAACCGGTATTGGTGGTAATGGCAGCCGGAATGGGCAGCAGATACGGCGGGCTGAAGCAGATGGACCCGGTGGGGTCCGGCGGAGAGCTGATTATTGATTTTTCCCTGTACGACGCCGTGATGGCGGGTTTTAAAAAGGTGATATTTATTATTAAAAAGGAGATGGAAGAGGACTTCCGGGCGCTCATCGACGACAGGTCCGGAAAGTTTATTGAGGTTGAATACGCTTTTCAGGACATCAACGACCTGCCTCCCGGATACTCGGTTCCCGAAGGCCGGGTTAAACCGTGGGGGACGAGCCATGCGGTGCTGAGCTGCAGGGCCAAGATAGACGGTCCTTTTGCCGCCATCAACGCGGACGATTATTACGGGGCCGGCGCCTTCCATTCCATGTACGATTTCCTTGAGCACGCGGAAGACGGAGAACAATACAACTACAGCATGATCGGCTACCGCCTGGAAAACACTCTCACGGAAAACGGGCATGTGGCAAGGGGAGTCTGTGAAACCACCGGGGACGGGTATCTTGCGGATATCAAGGAACGGCTGAAGATCATGTGGCGGGACGGAAAAATCCAGTATACGGAGAACGACGAGGACTGGATCACTGTGCCGGAGGGCACCACGGTATCCATGAATTTCTGGGGCTTTACGTCAAGCTTCATGAAGGAAATAGAAGCGCGTTTCCCTGCATTTCTGGATAAGACACTGAAAGAAAACCCGCTGAAAGGGGAATTTTTACTGCCCCTGACGGTGGACCAGCTGCTGAAAGAGAAAAAAGCAAAAGTAAAAATACTGCCGTCTCCCGACAGATGGGTGGGGGTAACATACAAGGAGGACAGGGAGTCGGTGATAAACGCCCTGCAGTCCATGAAGGATAAAGGTCTTTATCCGGAAAAACTCTGGGACAAAGTTTAAATCGAACAAGTCGATTTGAATCAGGAAAGACGGGAAACTGCGGTCCTGCAAAATAAGCCATATCGCTATCAGCCGATATGGCTTATTTATAATTTCAGCGGAATTGAGCCTTCAACGGAATTGACTCTGCCATTTCTTAACGATATCATGCATCCGGTCCCACTTCTCTTCCATGTCGGATATGAGCTTGAATTGCGTCCGGCATCTGTCCAGATTGTGATGTTCCCGGTGGATCTTAAAGTATGTGTCACCCTCCAGGTAATCCGTCAAAAAACGGATACCGCATTCCAGGGTCATCATCTTCGCACCCGCCGGCAGCAGTTCGACTTCCCTGTCGGTCAGGGTGTTTCCCGCTTCCCGCAGATAGCCTTCCGTATAGGCTTCGAAAAGGCTCTCCTCCATCCAGACCTTTGACAGGTCCGTTTCGTCCTCGGCGGCAGGATTTGCCCCGAACCGGATCGCGTCGCCGAAATCATACAGGCTCAGGCCCGGCATGACCGTGTCGAGGTCCACGGCGCAGATCCCCTTTCCGGTATTCTTATCGATCAGAACATTGTTCAGTTTGGTGTCGTTGTGCGTTACCCGTATCGGTAACTCACCCTTCTCTGCCAGGTCGATCAGAAGCCCCGCTTCATCCTGCCTTTTTATAACAAAATCAATTTCATCCCGAACATCCCGGGCACGGTTTTTGACGTCTTGTTCCAGCGCCTTCGTAAATTTAAGGAACCTGTCTCTGGTGTTGTGAAAGTTTAGTATCGTTTCATGCAGGGTATCCGCCGGATAATCGGTCAAATGCCTTTGAAAGCTGCCGAAGACCCTGGCTGCCTCATACATATCCTGAGGCTTCTCCACGGTATGGAGCGTAATGGTATCCTCAATAAATACGTAGCATCTCCAGTACTCGTCCTCTTCGTCGACAAAGTAATCCCGGCCTTTCAAAGTTTTGATCAGGTTCATTGTCTCCCTGTCGGGATCCCCTCCGGATTTCAGGATGGCTTCCCTTAAATACGCTGTCACCCGGGAGACGTTTTCCATCACTTCTTCAGGTTTTTTGAATACGTTTTTATTGATTTTCTGCAGGATATGCCGCCTGTCGTCCCCTTCGGGAAACTGGAAGTAAACGGCGTAGGTATCGTTGATATGTCCCTGGCCGTAAGGAAGAACGCCGGCATATTCGCCGGGGAAGCCGTAAGCGTCAATCGCATTTAAGACTCTTGAATCGATAAGAAATTTCAAAGGAGACCTCCCGTTTCATCGTTATTATTGATACCCGTTGGGATTTTTTCGCTGCCAGTTCCATGTATCCCTGCACATTTCGGCGAGGCCCCGCTTTGCGCTCCAGGAAAGCTCTCTTTCCGCTTTCCGGGGATCGGCATAGCACTCGGCGATATCGCCGGGCCTTCGCTCCGTAACCTCATAAGGGATCGGCCTGCCGGAAGCTTTGGAAAAGGCCTCCACCATCTCCAGAACGCTGCTGCCCGCGCCCGTTCCCAGGTTGTAGACCACAAGGCCGCTTCCGGTCTGGAGCTTTCTTAACGCTGCAAGATGCCCGTCGGCCAGGTCTACTACGTGAATATAGTCTCTGACGCCCGTACCGTCCCTTGTCGGATAATCGTTTCCGAAAACTTTCAGTTTCTCGAGCTTCCCGATGGCCACCTGGGCGATATACGGCATCAGATTATTGGGTATACCGTTGGGGTCTTCGCCGATCAGCCCGCTTTCATGGGCGCCCACCGGATTGAAGTATCTCAGCAGGGCGATGTCCCAGCTTTTATCCGCCCGGTACAGGTCTTTCAGAATATTTTCTATCATCAATTTGGTCATACCGTAGGGGTTTGTCGCCGAAAGCGGAAAATCCTCCGTAATGGGAACCGTGGCGGGATCTCCGTATACGGTGGCGGACGAACTGAAGACCAGTCTCTTTAT
>DATMXY010000489.1:0-6593 GCA_035561275.1 Anaerovoracaceae bacterium
AACATAAACAAAATATTAAACAGGTAACAGATAGCAGCTGTAAATAGCGGACGGATACCCGTCCGCTATTCTTCAATGGGAAACGGTGCCGCCGTCATAGGTCGGCAAAGAGCATTACGATGAAGCAGGAGTACTACGATGAATTTTACAACGAGCGATAAAACAAACAGTGTAAAAGTCGAAGCAATCAAAGAAATCACATTGAAAGCATACGCCAAAATTAATCTCTCCATTGACGTACTGGGTAAACGTCCCGATGGATATCACGAGGTCCTGATGGTCATGGAGCAGGTCGATCTTTTTGATACGGTAAAAGTCAGCTGGCAGAAAGGCTGTTACATAGAGGAAGTGCCGCAGACTGCCGGGCACGAAGCACAGCGGGCGGACGGAAGCGTCGCGCCGCAGAAAAGCGAAGAGGGAAACGGTATCCGGATCATTCTTACGACAAATTTGTCCTTGCTGCCCTCAGACGGCGGCAATATCGCATACCAGGCCGCCGAGCTCATGGCGGAGCGGTATGGCAGAGAAAGAGCGGGTCTGATCAGGATCGATATCAATAAGAGGATTCCCGTGGCGGCGGGGCTGGCAGGCGGCAGCGCCAATTGCGCCGCGGCGCTGCACGCCTTGAACAGGCTCTGGGATCTGAAGCTGGACCTCAAGACCCTTATGAAACTGGGTACCGAGCTTGGCGCAGACGTCGCCTTTTGTGTAGCGGGACAGGCGGCGCTGAACGGGGAATTGAACCTGAAAGAAGATCCCCTGGCCGTAACCTGCGCCATTGCGTCAGGCATCGGCGAACGGCTGGAGCCGGCAGCTCCTTTGAAAGCGTGGGTACTTTTGTCCAAACCGCCCATTTGCGTTTCCACCGCTCAGGTTTACGGAGGCCTCAATCTTTCAGAGATCTTGGAACGCCCGAATACGGCCGAGCTTGTGGACGGGCTACGGGAAGGGAATTACTACAAAGTTTCAAAAAATATGTGTAACGTACTTGAAAATTACAGCCTAAAAGAGTATCCTACAATTGTGTATACAAAGAACAAGATGATCCAGGACGGGAAAGCGTACAAGGTTCTGATGAGCGGCAGCGGCCCCACCGTGTTCGGCCTGTATACCAGTAAAAGAAAAGGTACCGCGGCTTATTCGAAGCTGAAAACACTGAATGAAGAAACCTTTCTTATAAAGACATTGTAAAGACCGGAAGGAAATTGATATGCTGAATTTCGAAATACAAAGCCACAGGCCGTTAAGGGAAATCGTATACGAGGAACTGAGGAACCTCATATTAACGGGCAAAATCAAACCGGGAACCAGGATGATGGAAATCGAACTTGCCGAGGATATGGGCGTCAGCCGCACACCGATCAGGGAAGCCATCAGAAAGCTGGAAAAAGAGGGCCTGGTTGTTATCGAGCCCAGGAAGGGGGCTTACGCCTCGGAGGTTTCCGTTAAGGATATGGAAGACATTCTCGAAGTGAGGGCAAACCTGGAGGGACTTGCCGCCTATCTTGCGGCGGAAAGGATGACGGACGTCGAAAAAAAGCAACTGAATGAGATCAAGGAAAAGTTCAGGGAGGCCGTCGTCGAGGGTAATATGGCGGACATGATCTCCTACGATACGAAGTTCCATCGCATGATCGTGGATTCCAGCAGGAACAACCACCTGATCCATATGGTCGAACAGCTCCAGGAGCTGGTCCTCAGGTTCCGGTACATCTATTACAAGGATTTCAAACGCGCAGAAGATATGATCCCTGAACATAAAAGCATCTACGAGGAAATCGTAAACGGAAACGGGGCAAACGCAAGGTTTGAAGCCTTCAATCACATCGACAAATTAATGGATATGATCACGCACGACGAAAGCTTTAAATGAAGAACAGAGCACAAGGGCCGGGTCCTGTACGTACACAGAACCGGGCCTTTTTCATTTAATTATGTGCCGTAAGCGTGTTCCTGGAAAGCAAAAAAATTTTGAAGAAATTTATTGACAAAGTCGGAGAATAGGCATACAATATAGAAAAACATAGAATTCATATAGCAATACTAGGAAATAGGGGGAATTTAAGATGAGTAAAATCGCGAAGAACTTAACAGATCTGATCGGAAACACACCGCTGCTTGAGCTGACAAACTATAACAAAGCAAACGATCTCGGAGGCAGAGTCATTGCAAAGCTGGAATATTTCAATCCGCTGTCAAGCGTGAAAGACAGGATCGGATATTCCATGATTAAAGATGCGGAAGAGAAAGGCCTGATCAACAAAGATACGGTCATTATCGAACCGACAAGCGGAAATACGGGGATCGCGCTGGCCTTCGTGGCCGCGGCCAAGGGTTACAGGCTGATCCTGACCCTGCCGGAAACGTTCAGTATTGAAAGAAGGAACCTGATGAAAGCGTTGGGCGCCGAACTGGTGCTGACGCCCGGTCCGGAAGGAATGCCCGGTGCAATCAAAAGAGCCAAAGAACTGGCGGCAGAGACGCCGAATTCCTTTATTCCGCAGCAGTTTGAAAATCCTGCGAATCCGGAGATCCATAGAAAGACCACCGCGGAAGAGATCTGGAACGATACTGACGGGCAGGTCGATATCTTCGTCGGAGGCGTCGGCACAGGCGGGACCATTACCGGCGTTGGCGAAGTGCTGAAGAGCAAAAAACCGGGCGTGCAGATCGTTGCCGTCGAGCCTTTCGATTCGCCCGTATTATCCGGAGGGACGAAAGGTCCCCATAAGATCCAGGGTATCGGAGCCGGCTTTGTACCGGATGTGTTAAATCGGGAAGTCATCGACGAGATCTTCAAGGTCAAAAATGACGAAGCATTTGAAACGTCAAGGAAGCTTGCGAAGACGGAAGGGCTTTTAGTCGGAATTTCATCCGGCGCGGCGGCGTTTGCGGCGTCAGAGATCGCAAAGAGGCCTGAAAATAAAGGAAAAGTGATCGTAGTTTTGCTGCCCGATACCGGCGAAAGATATCTTTCTACCGAGCTTTTCCAGCAATAGGCACAGTATATTGTGAATATAACCATACAACCATGACCGCATAACTATAACCATACAACACAACCACTGTCTTCTCCTTCTTGTTCATAACTAAGGCTGCACCGCAGCCGCTGAGGATACCATCGGATTCTACGGCGGAGGCTGTGCAGCCGTTTTTTGTTCAATTATAACGCATCGTAGAAAATTTTCGACTGTAGAAAATTTTCTTACATCATCCTTAAATTTGAAGGGCGAGCGGTATCCAAGAGGATATCCCGCCCCGGCTTTTTTTTGTCATAACAAGCCCTCCTGCGGAATATCATTATAGCAACGAACAGTGGAACGAACTGTGGATGGAGGGGGAAAATGCGATGACATACGAAAAGGACCCATTTGAATATCAAGGAATTCCGGATTATGCTTTACAGCCTGCAAAAGAGGCAGACGAATATAATTTTCATTATGTGCCACGGGGCGGAACAAGCCGGTTTGATCCGGCCGCCTACGAAAGGGTCTTGCATGACAGCGTCAGGCAGGCGTTTGAAAGTGGAGAAGAGTCAGAGATGTTGTATGTACAGGGAGATGAGTCCGCGCTATATCAGTACGACCAGACGCCGGCGGAAGATATCCCGCAGCCTGCGGCATCTGCGGAAAAGGACGCAGAACCGGAACTCGAGGCAGTTTTTGATGTGAAGGAGGAAGCCGTCGCAGTCGAAATCATAGCAGAAACTCCGGCAGAAGTCCTGGCAGAAGTCTCGGTAGAAACTCCGGCGGAAGTCCTGGCAGAAACTGTAGTAGAAGTCTCGACGGAAACTCCGGTGGAAGTCCTGGCAGAAACTATAGTAGAAGTCTCGACGGAAACTCCTGCGGAAGTCCTGGCAGAAACTGTAGTAGAAGTCTCGACGGAAACTCAGGCAGAAGTCCTGGCAGAAGTCTCAGAGGACATTTCCGAGATCGAAGAAATCTTTAAAGAGGAAGTGTCGGCAGAATTCCCGGAAACAAATGAGGACACCATTCCTATATTTGCGCCGCAGCCGTCGCGTCCCGCCCTGCAGGCTACGCGTCCCGCCCCGCAGCCGGTATTCGTTCCCAAAACCGTTTCGCCAAAGTTCATTCCCGTTTCGGGAAGCACACTGAGCAGTAGACTGAAGCTGGTGGACTTAAAACGGAAGGAGCCGCTGCGCGTCGCCATTGACGAAGATATTCTGGTCCCGGACGTAAAACCGGATCTTGCATACATTCTGGCAATGGATGGAAAGATCAAGCTTGCGGAACGAGAGATCCACACGGGGCAGGCGGAAACCGACAGAGTCAGGATATTGGGAGATCTGATCCTGCAGACCCTCTATGTGCCGGAACATATTACGGCGGGAGAGCCAATCATAGCCATTGAATCAAAGATCCCGTTCAGAAATGAAACGGAGCTGAAAGCGGGCCCGTATTCTGATCTGGTCATCGCGCCTCGCCTCGAATCCATTGATTATACCGTTGTCAATGAAAGAAAAATCAGGGTCAGGGCGGTGGCGGTATTCGGGATTAAGGAGTACGGCAGCGTCGAGGTGGAGGTCTTTGAGGGCATCAAGGATGAAGAAGTACAGATGCTGAAGGAAAGGATAAACCTTACCGACGTCGCTGCACGAAAAACGGAGTCCATAGAAATAAAAGACGATTTTACGTTAAAGGAAAATATGCCTGAAATACTGAAAATCCTGAAATATGACATAAGCGTCGTGGAAAACCACAAACAGATTACGAAAGAAAAAGCGGTTATAAACGCTTCTGTTTATTGCAATGCTTTGTATCTAGGGGCGGAAGAGGACCCAGGCTCCGAGGCGTCGGAAGACGTGGAAGCGGTTTCCGTGACGGAAATGGCAGCCCCGGTTCTCTACCAGGGAAAAACAGAATTCACCCAATTCATCAGACTGGACGGAGACTACAATCCCAGCGACCAGAGTCCTGCAGGAAGCAAGATCAACTTCAATATCGCATCCGTAAATCTTGCCGCAAAGGAGGACGCCAACGGAAAGAGAAGCCTTTTTGGACTGGATATGAACGTGGATACCGAATTGGAGCTCTACAAAAATGTTGAAAAGGAAATAGTCACCGACGTATACCACCACTTAAAGGACGTTGAATATGAAACGGATGAAATCGGGGTTATGGCCCTCGGCGGCAGCGGAGTTGCTGAAATCTCCGCCCGCGAGATCGTCAATATACCTGAAAGATATGGCAGCGTCGATAAGGTGGCCTATATCTCAGGCAATATCAGCGAAAAGAGGTCCTTTATCGATCAGACCAGGAGCATTGTGGAGGGCGTCGTCACCGTCAATCTGATCTGCACCTCCGCAGGCGCCAACAAGACAGCCTTCAACGTTGTGCAGGAGATCCCTTTCCGGAGCGCTATGGAAATACCGGGAATCACTCCGGAAATGACTGCAAGTAATGATATTGTGCTGAAGGAGCTGTGGTTCGACAAAATCAACAATAAACAAATTGAAGTGAATGCGGGGATTCTGGTCAATACGGCAGTATCGAGCCAGAGAAAGCACCAGTTGGTGAAGAACGTCAGCTTCCTGGATAGCCCACAGGATAGAACCGCGCTTCCAGGTATCATTCTCTACATTGCACGGTCGGGAGATAATATCTGGAACATCGCCAAGAAATACCGAACCACCATCGATGAGCTGAAAAAAATCAATGATTTAGAGTTTGGAAAGGAGATCAGACCTGGTACGAAGCTTTTGATCGTAGCAAAGAACTATTAAGGATTATGGCAGAAAAACGCGGTGCCGCAGCCGTATATTGACAAAACAATCAACTGTATAAAATTCCCTCCCTATGGACAAGATGAAATAAAGAAATCTTTTCAGGGGAGGGATTTTTATTGGGATTAAAAAGACGGCAGCTGAAAATTCTTCTGTTCATTTTGATCTGTATTCTTCTTTATAGTACATGGACGATCGTCAGCAATCAAAGCGAGCTCTCCAATGATGACTTTATCCGTTTCCACGTTATTGCAAACAGTGATTCGGCGGAAGATCAGGCATTGAAGCTGAAGGTCAGAGATGGGGTCCTGGCAAAGATCAACAGCGAGTTGGTCAGAGAGACCATGGCACAGGAACTGGCTGTTTTTCAAGTCTCCGGAGCGGCTGTCATGAACCGGCCGGAGGATGAAGGCGGCCAGGCTCGGGTGAGTTTGGATCTGGAACAATCCAGGAAGTACATTCAGGAAAATTTGACGGAAATCGAAGCGACGGCGGAGCGTATTATCCAGGAAAACGGGTATCAATATCCTGTAAAGGCGGAACTGGGAGTAAAGTGGATCCCGCAAAAGACCTACGGCAACGTCATCTTTCCGTCCGGCAACTATGAAGCCTTGAATGTAACCATAGGGGAAGGAAAAGGACAGAACTGGTGGTGCGTCCTGTTCCCGCCGCTCTGCCTCATCGGGGCCGAGCCCGCCGATGACGATGAACTGGCGGAGGAAGCACAGGAAATATATAAAGAGATCCTTTTGGACAAGAAATACGAACCGTTGACGGAAGAAAGAGAAAAACCAGCCACCCTTAAGCTCAAGTTCAAAACGCTAGAGCTGATAGATGAATTAGACAAGTA
>DATMXY010000490.1:0-2777 GCA_035561275.1 Anaerovoracaceae bacterium
ATCAAACGGTCTTTGACCGTTGATTCTCCCTGAAAATCATACAGGCTGCGAAAGATATCCTTATTGCTCTCATAAATCTTCTTGTAAACATTACTGTAAAACTCCGAATAGATCTCATGCCTGCGCAGATCGGGTTCCACAACAGCTTTTTTCAGTCTGGCCATATGTCTACAACCTTCTTCAATATTCTGATACAGCCCGCATCCAACACTGGCGACGATGGCAGCTCCCGTCACAGTCTGCTCGGAGGTCTCTGTCAGATGAAGCTCCCGTCCGTAAATATCTGCCTGCATCTGCAGCCACACACTGCTTTTTGCCGCGCCGCCGGACGCAATAATGGTATCCATTGAACAATTAAGCCCTTCGAGGACTTCTATATTGCTTCTGACTCCAAAGGAAACGCCCTCCATGATTGCTCTGATAAAATGACTGGTGTTATGCAGATAGGACATTCCAAGAAAGATACCTCTTGTCGTTGAATCGATATAAGGAGTTCTCTCTCCGGCAAAACACGGAAAGAACAGCAGACCATCCGAGCATATGTCAACCTCATTTGCCATCTGGTCCATCTGCTTATAGCTTTTGTCCGGCATAAATGTGCGTTTGAACCAATTCAGCGTTGATCCGCTGTGAAGCACCGCGCCCATACAAAACCATTTATTCGGTATTGCCGAATTGAACGTGTGCGTGTTAAGGGCGGGATTGTACACCGGGGCGTCGGTCATCGCCACAATCTGACCGCTTGTTCCGATGGTGATCGTCAGCTTTCCGGGAGTATAGACGCCGGTGCCGAGCAGCTGCATGGGCTGATCTCCCCCGCCGTAAACAACCTTGGTTTTGTTCGATAATCCCAGCAGCGACGCCGAATCACGGGTCACCGTTCCCGCGACATCACAGGGCATATGTACCTCTTTCGGAAAGACAGAACCGTCAATACCAAGTTTTTCGATCATATCCCACGCCCAATCCTGTTTTTCGATATCATAGGCCAGCGTCGCCGACGCGTCGGTGATCTCCACTCCAATTTCACCGCAAAGCCGAAAACGGATGTAATCCTTGGGACAGATGACATATCTGATCTTCCGGTAATTTTCAGGTTCGTTGTCCTTCACCCATAACAAAGAAATCAGCTGAAAACCCGGGAAAGGCGGATTGTAAGTTATTTTCGAAAAAGATTCTTTCATCGTATTCTTGATATACGACACCTGATCAACCGAGCGTTGGTCACAGTGCAGGATGGCCTTTCTGACGACATGCCTGCCCTGGTCCAGCGCCACCAGACCATGCATCTGTCCCGACAACCCGATCGCTGCAATTTCCTTCGCATTGACAACAGTCAGTACTTCCCTGACGGCATGAACCGTCGCATTCCACCAGACCTCCGGGTCCTGTTCCGCATACCCCATACGGGGCACATCAAAAATATAATCTTTTGAAGAGACGGCAAGAGTGTCGCCGTTTTCATTAAAAACGGCGACTTTAATACCGGACGTCCCTAAATCGATGCCCATTAATAATGTCACTTACTTACACCTGCTTCGTTTTGGATTCAAACATGCTTGAATTTTTTAGAACATAGTCGATAGCCAGCGCGCCTGCGCCTAAAAATGCCGAATCGTTCTCAAGCTCTGAGGTTTTGATTTTCGTCAGCTCTGAAAACCGGGCTATCGTATGCTGATTCACGATTTTGCGTATTTCTCCAATCAGTGTGTCGCCAAAAACGGACATCTGGTCGCCGATAATGATTTCATCCGGGCTATACGCGCAAATAATATTGATAATTCCAAAAGCCAGATAACGGCTTATCTTCTTGAGCGCGGCGCATGCAAGCTCATCCTGCGCCTTCACCGCTTTCACAACGTCCTTAAATGAAAATTCTTCATTTAATACCGTATTGGGATAATCATCCCTCTTTTCTTTGATATCCCGCATCATCTGCAAAACAGAAGCATACATCGTGAGGCATCCTCTGTTCCCGCATTCGCATTTGGGTCCGTCAAAGGCGATGCTCGCATGGCCGATCTCGCCCGCCGTTCCATACGAACCTCTGAACAACCCGCCGTTTGTTACGATGCCGGCGCCGATACCCTCTCCGACAGCCAAATAGATCGTAGTTCCATGGAAATTCTCATTGCCGGATATCCACCATTCCGCAAAAGCGCCGGCGTTTGCATCATGGTCGATCATGACAGGAATATCAATTGATTGGCATAATATTTCATTGATCGATACGTCGTCCCATCCGGGGAATTCAGTCAGTTTATGCATCTTCCCTTCATCCGGAAAATACGGTCCCGGTACGGCTACGCCGATAGCCAGTTTCTTCTTTCCATTATCCAGGTTGACCATTTCGTTGACTTTTCTTACGATCTTCTTGAGCGCGCTTTGCGGTCCTTCCATTCTGTCCAGGGAAATTCGCGTGTCGGCGAGCACGTTGCCAACCAAATCAAACATGCCGATCTGGGTATAGGTACGTGTGATCCTTACACCCAAAACCACATAATCTTCGGCATTAAGCACAAGTCCAATGGAGCGGCGTCCTTTATTGCCGTTAATGATTCCGGTTTCTTTCACCAGGCCCCAATCAATGAAATCATTCACGATATTCGTGACCGTGGCGGGCTGAAGGCCTGAATTCTTTGCCAGGTCTGCCCTGGAACACATCTCGTACTTTTTCATTAAACGCAAAAGAATTGTCCGGTTAATCTCTTTCACATTATTCGAATTAACGCCCTGAAAAATTTTTTGATTCATACTATGCCCTCATTGCATATATT
>DATMXY010000491.1:0-4003 GCA_035561275.1 Anaerovoracaceae bacterium
GGAAGAAATCTTCGCTTATATACTGGGTCGGGTAAATTGCGGAATGGAAGGGCAGCAGCTCATAGAAATACTGATCAGAAGCTATTATGACTATATTTGGGAACACAGAGAAACGTTCAGTTTTATTGAGCAGTTCTCGAATTGTCCTTCCTTGGCCAGCGGATGCACGGAAATAAAAGGTATCTGCAATATCAATCTTTTGATCGCAGAGATGAAAAATCATCAGATTATAAAAAATTACAGCAATGATAATTTACTGGCGATCCTGTTTTATCCGGTAAAATCAATCGCACTTGATAACCGCAAAAGTGAAGCCGAGCGAATGGGACTGCTTCAGGAAATGATCAAAATCATACAAGATGCCTTGCTGATGTGACGGGGCGTTGGCCTCATTTGAACGCGGGATCATTTTATGCAGACAATTGCATAATTGATCGCGCAATAATTTAACCGTTGATTAAACGAACATTCACTTATGAATGTGCAGAAAGGAGTACAAGATGATAACGAATGACAATAATAATAAAAATGGAATCGTTATTCCCGTGTCGAATACGGTTTTATTGCCGGGCGTCGTTTCCATACTCAGGGTAAACAAGCTCAGCGGCGAACAGCTCAGATATCTGGAAGACGAAGGTACGGCAAATATTGCCCTGCCGCTGAAGCAAAACTTCGGCCAGAAGGCGTTAAAGGAAGACGACTTTTACAGGATCGGTGTGTCCTTTCAGGTCAACGACCTGGAGAAAACAGAAAAGGGCTTCGCGCTTACGGTCAGACTGTCGGACCGGGTTGAAATCAAAGCCCTCAATATTGAAAACAATTTGATACGCGCCGAATATGGCCTTAGCCCCGACGATATCGATATGAATGAGAAGAGTCAGGATGAGATGCTGGGGTATGTAAAAAAAGTCACACGCGAAATAAGCGGGAAATTTACTGGCGGCGAGCAATACAGCAAGATCGTCGACGAGTTTAAAGATCTGAATTCCCTCATCGTCTATCTGTCCCAGTTCATGCCGATCTCAAACGGAGAAAAGTATGAGCTGCTTGAAACCCAGTCCATGAAGGAGCGCAGCCTGCGCTTCATGGATTACCTGCTGAAACAAAAGGAAGCCATCGAGCTGCAGATCCAGATGGCGGAAAAGTTCTCCGAAAAAGCAAATAAGCACTACAGGGAAACCGTGCTCAGAGAACAATTGAAGGTCATTCAGGATGAATTGAACGAAGGCAGGGAAGGCGGGAAAAAAGATAAGGATTATCTGAGCAAAATCGAAGAGGCCCAGATGCCGCCCGACATAAAGAGCGCCGCCCTTGAGGAACTGGATAAACTGGAGGCGCTGGGGCCCAACAGCCCGGAGTATAACGTCATACGCAATTACCTGGATCTGCTGGTGCAGCTGCCGTGGAAAAAGGCGGAAGCAAAGCCGATCAATCTCGGGGAGGCAAGACGCATCCTGGATGAACAGCATTACGGCCTGGAAAAGGTAAAAGACAGGATTATTCAGCATCTGGCGGTCATGCAGCTGAAAAAAGATAAAAAGGGATCGATCCTGCTGCTTGTAGGCCCTCCCGGTACGGGAAAGACAAGTCTGGGCAGGAGCATCGCGGAGGCCCTCGACAGGAAGTATATCCGTCTGAGCCTGGGCGGAATCAGGGATGAAGCGGAAATCCGGGGACACCGCAGGACATACGTCGGGGCAATGCCCGGAAGAATCCTTCAAAGCATTAAAAAGGCCGGGGAAAGCAATCCCGTTATGGTCCTGGATGAAGTCGATAAGCTGATGACCGGCGGTTACAGCGGAGATCCCGCCAGCGCGCTGCTGGAAGTCCTCGATCCGGAGCAAAACAACAGCTTTACCGATCATTATCTGGATCTGCCCTATGATTTGTCGGATGTTTTCTTCATCGCCACGGCAAACTCGGTGGAAAGCATTCCGGGACCGCTATTGGATAGAATGGAAGTCATTCAGATTTCCAGCTATACCATCGATGAAAAATTTCATATCGGGAAAGATCACCTGGTGCCTGCTGTGCTGGAAGAGCACGGGCTGACTGCGGATCAATTGATCGTAGACGACGACGTGCTTCAAAAAATTATCAGCGACTATACGTCGGAGGCCGGGGTCAGAGGACTGAAAAAACAGCTGGCGGGTCTTGCGAGGGTGACCTCTGAGAAAATCGTATCGAACAAAGTGGAGCTGCCTTACAAGGTAAAGATCGAACAGCTTGAGGAATTGCTCGGACGGCAGGTCTCGCGGCACGACAAGGCGCAGCAGGATAACCCGCCGGGGGTCGTAACGGGGCTGGCCTGGACGCCGGTGGGAGGAGAAATCCTCTTTATTGAGGCGACCGATATGCCGGGCAGCGGAGAGGTCACGCTGACAGGAAAATTGGGCGACGTGATGAAAGAATCGGCCAGGATTTCCCTGAGCCTGCTGAAGTCGAGACTGCCGCTGAATTCGGTCAACTTTAAGGAAAGGGACCTGCACATTCACGTTCCGTCGGGCGCGGTTCCCAAGGACGGTCCGTCCGCGGGCATCGCATTGTTTACCGCCCTTGCTTCTCTGGTTACCGGCCTTAAGGTAGATTCCAGAATCGCAATGACGGGAGAGATCACGCTTAGAGGGGCCGTATTGCCGATAGGCGGCCTGAAAGAAAAGCTGCTGGGAGCTCAGAGAGCCGGTATCAGCAAGGTATTGATTCCCAAAGACAATGTGGTTGACCTGAAAGATGTGCCGGAAGAAGTGAAGGCTCAGCTTACGGTAATACCCGTTGAAACTGTAGAGGATGTGCTGAAAGAAACCCTGGGGATTTCCCTGCCGAGGATCGAGCATGTGTTTCAGCCGCAGGGGCCCGGAGAACTGCCCTTTAAGGCATAAAAAAGCGCCGGATAACACCGGATAACATAAATGACAAAAATTTTAAAGAAATGAGGTAGTTGAAATGAAACTGACAGTAACAAAGGATACCTTGATCGGTGAAATCTTAAACGCAGACCGTACTACGGCGCCGTATTTTTTAGACATGGGGATGCATTGTCTGGGCTGCCCCTCCTCTGCCGGCGAGAGCCTGGAAGAGGCCTGCATGGTGCACGGCGTTCCGGTACAGGAGCTCATTGATAAGCTGAACGGACATATATCAAAGTAACTGAGGGATTGGGCAAGGCAGACAGCGGATTAAGCTGTCTGCCTTTTTTATACGCGAAGGTTCATTTTAATCGGATACGAGGCGCTTCTCTCCGGAAAACTCCCGGATCGGAGCAATGTTCTGAGTCACCTCCAAAACACCGAGATATTCTCCTTTGCCATCCCGCACCGCGAAATATCGGATCAATATAAATTTGTCGCCCATATGAATCCAGAAATCCTCGTTGTTCTTGACTCCATTTTTGAAGTCCTCCACCAGCTTCTCAACGATGTGAACGCTTGCGGGAGGATGGCAGTTTGACACCTGGCGTCCGATCACAGACGGGGTTCTGAGAAAGATCCTTTCATTGCTCTGTGAAAAATACCGAACGGTGTCATCCTTTCCCACAAAGGTGATATCAATGGGCAGAGTGTTGAGGAGGTTCGCAAGCTCCTCAACGGTGAAGGAACCTGTTGGAAGTTGGATCAGTCCTCCTGAACCGGCGTTTCCTTTTGCCTCGCCCGGGCCAGCGGTTGCAGCCGCCTCAGACGCGGTCTTCTCAGGAACCCATACGCCTGCGTTATCGATCAGACAATAGCCGAATTCCCCGCTGTCGTCGGCGATCCGCTTCCATTCGTCCGGGGTCAGGTTCTCAAGCAGGATGCCCAGTAAAATGTTTTCTTCTTTAAAGATCATGTCCGTTATCTTGTTGAAAGTGCCGTCGTATTGGGCTTGAAACTCCTTCCAGGATCCGTTCTCCGCATATTTCATCAGATCTTTCAGCATCCCTCGGATTTCATCATCAACGCCCCACATCACCTTTGGAGGCGCGCTGATGCCATACTGCTCCATATAGGGAAAAAACAGATTTTCTTTC
>DATMXY010000492.1:0-6963 GCA_035561275.1 Anaerovoracaceae bacterium
ATTTTGCACAGTTGGGAGTGCGGACATAAAGTTGGACTCCCGATGGTGTTAATTTATCCCGTCATTACTTACGATTCTGCAGAATAGGGGATCAGAACCCCTATTCTCTGAAATAGCTTCAGCATGTAAGGTTATTCTGAATAGGTCCCCCGCCGTTTCGCATTGTTCAGATGTCCGGACATGGCTTCCATTCCTGCGGCCGGGTCTCTTTTTTTAAAGGCCTCGAATATCGCCCGGTGTTCGGAGAGGATCTCATCAAGGTGGCCGGACGACACGTCGTTTCCGGATACTTCGCCGCTGCTTTTACCGCCGTGGGGAGCCGACTTGCTCTGCTTGATATAGAGCTGGTAGGAGGAAAGGATGTGGTAAAGCATCCGGTTCTTGGAGGCCTTGTAGATCAGATCATGAAAATTCATGTTGATCTTCAGCATCTTTTCCATATCCTGTTTCTGGGTGTAAAACTCCATGAACTCAAAGGCTTCCTGAAGTTTCTCATACTCCTCATCGGTGATCCGTTCGATAGCCCATCTCACAGCCAGAATCTCGTATTGTTTACGGAGCTCATACATATCCTCGATATCCCGGGAAGAAAAACCTGTCACAAAAGCGCCCCGGTTTGGTATGGTATCGATAAAGCCCTCCAACTCAAGCTGTCGGAACGCTTCCCTTACCGGAGTACGGCTTACGCTGTATTCGTCACAGATCTGCTGTTCGGTGAGCTTTTCACCTTGGCGCAGCTTGCCCTGCAGGATGTCTTTCCTGAGATTAAAGTAGAGGTCTGAAGAGAGTGCCATAATTAATCCCTCGTTAAATTCAAATCGTAGGCGCCGGGAACCGACGCCACTGTTTAAGTGTTCGAAGTAGCTTCGGTCTGGACTATATTTTTGAAAGGATATAGTCCGCGTACTGAGCTCCCGTGACGCCGTCGGGCCTGCCTGTGACAGCCAGTTTTTTCTCCGAGGCGCATGCTTCCAGGGCTGCGAACAGCCTGTCTGCCTGTTTCTGATACCCGATGTGGGACAGCAGCATGGCGCCCGCCCTGATAACACTGGAGGGATCCGCGTAGATATCCCTGCCTTCTTCCACCATGCGCGGCGCGGATCCGTGGATGGCTTCAAACATGGAATACTGTCTACCCAGGTTTGCGCTGCCGGCCGTGCCGACTCCGCCCTGGAACTCGGCAGCCTCATCGGTGAGGATGTCGCCGTAGAGATTTGGCAGGATGAGCACTTCAAACTGGCCGCGCCTTTTCTCATCAATGAGTTTGGCGGTCATGATATCGATATACCAGTCGTCCGTTTCAATTTCCGGATAGTCCTTTGCAACCTCTTTGCAGACGTCAAGGAACTTTCCGTCGGTGGTTTTGACGACGTTAGCTTTTGTCACAATAGTGACTCTTTTCTTATTGTTTGCCTTTGCATATTCGAAGGCGAGCCTCGCGATGCGCTCGGTGCCGGGATTTGTGATCACCCTGAAGTCGAAGGCCAGATCGCCGTTGATATTGACGCCCTGGCTGCCCAGCGCATAGAGGCATTCCGTGTTTTCACGGAAGAAGGTCCAGTCGATGCCAAGCTCGGGGACCTTTACCGGCCTGACGTTGGCAAACAGGTCGAGCTCCTTGCGCATCGCCACGTTGGCGCTTTCCACGTTGGCCCACTTGTCGCCCTTGCGGGGAGTCGTGGTGGGGCCTTTTAACAGGACGTTGCATTTCCTGATTTCCGCCAGCACGTCGTCGGGGATGGCCTTGCATGCAGCGGCACGGTTTTCAATGGTGCAGCCGTCGATGACCTTGAATTCCACTTTTCCGGCTTTGACCTCAGCGGCAAGAAGGCGCTCCAGGACTCTTTGGGCCTGGGCTGTGATGGCGGGGCCTATGCCGTCTCCGCCGATGACGCCGATGATGATCTTATCCAGAACTTGATAATTGATGAAGTCTGCGTCGGATTTCATTTTCTCTACTCTTGCGAGCTGCTGTGCAACAAGGGCCTCAAATGCTTTCATATAATCCATAGTTACTTTCCTTTCTTACTATCGAATAAAAAGTCTTTTTCAGACCGTGCAGGGGGTGTTCCCGTAAGAAACCGTCCGAGTTCGAAAATTTACCTGCAAAGACAGAATCAAAATTTGAAGAACGAGAGATTTCCAAGGGAATATCCCCCTGCATGATCTATATCGCGCTTTTTATTTTATTTATCTTTCCGCCGGAGAGAATCATTTCAATTTCCAGTTCAGAGAAATTGGTTTTAACCTTGTATTCCTTTCCCGTGTCGGTGTTCTTTACGGTCAGAACCGGAAATTTGACCTGATCCCGGGCATTTTCAATGACCAGCGTCTGGCCGAGCTTGAAATCGTCGTAGTCTGCCGGGTCCTCAAAGACCAGGGGCAAAATGCCGCTGTTGATCAGGTTGGAACGATGGATCCTGGCAAAGGATTTGGCAAGCACGAATTTAATTCCAAGGTAAAGGGGCGCCAATGCGGCATGCTCCCGGCTGGAACCCTGGCCGTAGTTTTCGCCTCCTGCGATGACGCCGGCCTTAGCTTCTTTGCAGCGGGCCGCGAAGTCACGGTCAATCTTTTCAAAGCAATAATCCGCCAGGTACGGGATGTTGGAACGGTAGGGCAGCAGTCTTGAATCGGAGGGCATGATATCGTCCGTCGTGATATTGTTGCCTGCATGGAGTACCACGGTTCCGGTCAGCGTGTCAGGCAGCTTGGTATTCTGCGGGAAGGGCTTGATGTTGGGGCCCATATCCACGGCGGTGTTACCCTTATTGGTACCCTCGGGATATACGATGAAGTTGTCGTTGAAGTTGAATGTTTCCGGATTGATTTCCGGGAGTTCGGCTCCGGACACGGAACCGTCCGTCAGTATGCCGGCAACGGCGGATACGGCGGCGGTTTCGGGGCTGACGAGGTATACGTCGGCATTCAGGGTTCCGCTGCGGCCCTTGAAGTTTCTGTTGAAGGTACGCAGGGATACGGCGCCGGATTTTGGGGACTGTCCCATGCCGATACAGGGTCCGCAGGCGTTTTCGATGACCCTGGCGCCGGCGTCGATCATGGACGCAAGGGCGCCGTTTTCAGCCAGCTTGCTGAGGATCCTGCTGGAGCCGGGCGAGATCACAAGGCTTACGTCAGGATGGACTTTTTTCCCCTTTAAGATTTCCGCAACCTTCATCAAATCGCTATAGGAAGAGTTGGTGCAGCTTCCGATGGCCACCTGATCGACTTTGACGGGCCCTATATTCCGGATCGAATCCACGTTGTCGGGGCTGTGAGGCTTTGCCGCCAGGGGAACAAGGCTTGACAGATCCACCTTCAGTTCCTCGTCATACACGGCATCCTCATCCGCGGACAGCGGGACATAATCGTTTTCCCTTCCCTGGGAAGCGAGATAAGCTCTCGTATTTTCATCGCTGGGGAAGAGGGAAGTGGTGGCGCCGAGTTCGGCGCCCATGTTTGTGACGGTTGCACGGTCTGTAACGGAAAGCGTTTTTACGCCTTCGCCGGTATATTCCACAATTTTGCCCACGCCGCCTTTGACGGTCAGCTGCTGAAGAACATATAAAATCACGTCTTTCGCGGAAACCCAGGGCTTAAGGCTTCCAGTGAGTTCGACTTTCAAAACCTTCGGGACCGGCAGACTGTAGATACCCTGTGCCATTGCAACGGCTACATCCAGGCCGCCGGCACCGATAGCGATCATTCCGAGGCCGCCTCCGGTGGGGGTATGGCTATCGGATCCTAAAAGCGTTTTTCCCGGGATTCCGTAATTCTCCAGATGAAGCTGATGACAGATTCCGTTTCCCGGCTTGGAGAACAGCACGCCGTGACGTTTTGCCACACTTTTGATGAATTCGTGGTCGTCAGCATTTTCGAATCCGGTCTGCAGCGTGTTGTGATCAATGTAGGCGACAGAAAGTTCTGTCTTTATCTTATCCACGTCCATAGCTTCCAGTTGCAGATATACCATGGTCCCGGTAGAATCCTGCGTGAGAGTCTGATCGATCCGGATGGTGATTTCGTTACCCGGAGCAAGGACTCCATCGACAAGATGGTTCTCCAGGATTTTATAGGCCAGTGTTTTTCCCATAATTTCTCCTTCCCTGGCTCGCCTGATTTGCAGGTTTTATCCGACTTTGGACAATCCTGCTGACGGGCGGGCCGTCATATTGTATACAATTATACAATCTTGCCGATGATAAGTCAAGAGCACAAAAGGATAATACGGTGATTCAAATGAAGGATTAAATGGCGATTTAAATCGGGTAAGCCGATTCAAATCGACAAAAATCGGGTAGAAATGAAAGCGATAAATTTCTTTTTTGTCCATGAATTATCATTGAATTTGGGTATCGAATACTATATAATGGTGCTTACCCGGACGGAGACAACAATATATTGGGACCGGGCGGGATATCAGTTTGCAGACGGGCAGGAAAACAGTAGGGAGGCTGGAAGTCATGAAAACAGTTGTAAAAAGAGATGGAACCCAGGTCGGCTTTAATGGTGGTAAAATCAAGGCAGCCATCGAAAATGCGATGCAGGAGACAAAGGCGGGCGTCGATTCCGTACTGGCAGGCGATATTGCATCGGCCATTGAAAAACAGGTGGAACGGTCGGCCCGCACGACCAATGTGGAGGACATTCAGGACCTGGTGGAAGATTTTCTGATGGCCAGCGAGCGGAAGGACGCCGCAAAGAAATTTATCATTTACCGCTATGAAAGGGACAAAACCAGGGACGCCAGAAAGCGAAGGGACGGAAGGCTCATCCCGGAAGAATTTGTGAGCAGGTACAAGCACAGGCCTTCCCCCATGAACCAGCTCGGCAGCTTTGTCTATTACAGGACTTATTCCCGGTGGGTCCCGGAGGAGCTGCGAAGGGAATACTGGTGGGAAACCGTAAGGCGCTCGGTGGAATACAACTGCAGTTTGGTGCCCACTTCCAGGGAAGAGGCAGAACGGCTTTACAGCAATGTGTTCGAGCTGAAGCAGTTTTTATCGGGGAGAACCTTTTGGGTGGGCAGCACGGAAGTCTCGAAATTTTACCCTATGTCCAACTATAATTGTTCCTTCCAGGTTATCGACAGTTTTTCCGCTTTCAGAGATATCTTTTATCTGCTCATGGTAGGCTCCGGCGTCGGGGTCCGGGTATTGAAAACAGATGTGGCAAAGCTTCCGGCGGTGAGTACGGATCTCGAGGTGATCCATGAATCCTACACGCCGATGCTCCGCGCCCTTCGGCAGGACAGCACTTCCCTGGAATTCACACATAACGATACGGTGAAGATCACCATCGGCGACAGCAAGGAAGGCTGGGTTCAGGCCATGGACTATTTCCTGAAGACGCTTTACAGCACGGAATACCGGAAGATCAAGACCGTTATCCTGAATTACGATCATGTCCGCGCCAAGGGAGAAAAACTGAAGACCTTCGGCGGAACGGCCAGCGGCCATTCCAGCATGAAGAATATGTTTATTAAAATCCATAAAATTATCATGAAAGCAAAGCACCGCTCCACGACAAACAAGGTAAAGCTGCAGCCCATAGACTGCCTGGACATCGCCAACATCATCGGCGAGAACGTCGTCGTGGGCGGCGTGCGCAGAACTGCGGAAATCGTGCTCATCGACCAGGACGATAAGGACTGCATTCAGGCCAAAAGCGGGTTATATAAAAAGGTCGATGAAAAATGGGTCATCGACACGGAGATCGCCCATCGCCAGATGAGCAACAATTCCATTTACTATACGAGAAAACCAACGAGACCGGAGCTGCACTGGCATCTGCAGCAGATGAGGTACTCCGGGGAGCCGGGCTGGGTCAACGAAGAAGCCGGCGCCAAAAGGCGGCCGGATTTCAGGGGAGTAAATCCCTGCGCGGAAATCCTGCTGGACTCGAAAGGACTCTGCAATCTGACCACCGTCAATGTGATGGCTTTTGTCAAGGACGGCGCCCTGGACCGCGCGGGTCTGATGGAGGCGCAGAGGCTTTCCGCCCGGGCCGGATACCGCATGACCTGCACGGAGCTGGAAATCCCCGAATGGGATATGGTGCAGCAGCGGGATAAGCTGCTGGGCTGCTCTCTGACCGGATGGCAGGACATGGTAAACGCCTTGAAGCTAAGCAGGGAAGAGCAGGAAATTTTGCTGAGGGAATTGAAAGAAGCCGCAAGGAAGGCGGCGGCGGAGTACGCGAAGGAGTTGGGGCAGAAGGAGCCGCTGCTGATCACCACCATCAAGCCGGAAGGGACACTGAGCCTGCTCCCCGTGGTTTCCAGCGGCGTCCATTTTTCCCATGCTCCTTATTATGTGCGGCGGATCAGGATCAGCAGCGACGACCCTCTTGTAAAGGTTTGCGAGGAACTGGGTTATCCGGTATATCCGGAAGTCGGACAGGAACCGGAAACCTGTGTGACCAAGGTCGTGGAGTTCCCCGTCAAGGCGCCTGCCGGGAAGTTCAAAGCGGACGTCGGCGCCATAGAGCAGCTGGAAATATACAAGATGTTCATGGCCAATTACGTGGAGCACAACTGTTCCATCACGATCCATGTGCGGGACGACGAATGGGACGCCGTAGAACAGTGGGTATGGGAAAACTGGGACGATACGGTTGCTTTGTCCTTCCTGTCCTTTGAGGACAGCTTCTATGAGCTCCTGCCCTATGAGGAAATCACTGAGGAGGAATACCGCAGAAGGACGGCGGCCATGAACCCCTTTATTCCTTCTTTGATCTCAAAATACGAGAAGGAGGAGACGGAATACGATATCGGTGATGAAGGCTGTGAAAACGGCGTTTGCCCGATCCGGTAATCCGATCCGGCGAGTTCCAGGTTCCAATGCTTTACGTCAGCGCGAATTTTAAGCCGCCTTTGATCCTCATCCAACATTCTTTCGCCGGCAAGTTCCTGGCGACGGGTTTGAACCGCAAAATATGTTTGGCCAAGTGCAATACTTTTTT